>JAKZUY010000028.1:0-2704 GCA_047516345.1 Dehalococcoidia bacterium
CATCGTTGGGGTGCTTTATCTCGGGGTCGGGTACCTCTTCGATCCCGACGCGGAACGGTTCCTTATAGACGACGGCCTTCATTCGCGCACCTCCGGCGGGCCAGGTTAAATTATGTAACGATTGCCACTTGCCCGTGGCCGCCCATGTTACACAAGCCCCGATGCGATCTGAAACTGACGAGGTTGCGTCCGGCGCAACATACGAAGGCTGCGTGCTAGCCTTTGCTCCGCGCTACTTGCTATTCGGCACTTGACTGGAATCACCACCAATGCTTGAACGATTTAAGGTCCCCGTGACAGATCGGGTATATGTGCCGGCCGTTCGTGTCAGGGAGGCGGCTGAAGCGGTATTCCTAGCCATGGGCCTTTCCGGCGCAGATGCGCAACAGGCCGCGGACGTACTTCTGACGAACGACCTCAGAGGGGTCGAGACGCACGGCGTATCGAACATGTTGCGTTCGTACGTATCCGGCTATCGCAGCGGGGACCTTAACCCGACCCCAGTCGTAGCGACGGAACGCGAATCGGGAACAACAGCGATCCTGAACGCCGACGGCGGACTGGGAGCGCATGTCGCGCCTCTCGCGATGCGGATGGCCATAGAAAAGGCCGCCAAAATGGGCGTCGGTTCGGTCAATGTGCACAATGTCGGCCACATGGGAGGCGCCGGTTACCATGCCACGATGGCGACAGAGGCCGACATGATCGGCCTCGCAATGTCGACGAGCGGCGGTGTCAGGATGCTGCCGACCTTTGGCGCCCGTCCGATGCTTGGGACGAACCCTATCGCGTGGGCTGCGCCCGCGGGAGAGATGCCGCCTTTCCTATTCGACATCGGAACAACGCAGATCGCCGGGAATAAGGCGACCCTCGCTAAGCGGGTCGGAGCAAAGATGTTGCCCGGGTGGATAGCCGGACTTGACGGCGCTCCGATCATGGAAGAGATCGACCTGCCGGAGGAATATTGGATGCTGCCTTTCGGAGGCACGAGGGAGCAGGGGTCGCACAAGGGCTACGGGTTTGCTTCCGCGATCGAGATAATGGGGAACATATTGACCGGCATCGGGCCAAGTTTCATTAACCCCGGCTCATGTTTTCACCTTGCCGCGTGGAATGTCGATGCGTTTACGGACGTAACGAAGTTCAAGGCGGACATGGACACCGTTCTGCGGGGCCTCGCAGACACAAAGCCGGCACCCGGCCATGACCGCGTTTTGTATCCCGGCCTGGCCGAGGCGGAGGAGACCGACCGGCGATCCCGCGACGGCATTCCGTATCACGTCGAGGTTGTCGATTGGTTCAGACGCATTCGTGCCGAACTTGAACTCGACTTCGAATTCCCCTAAGCCGCGGTTCCGCTGGCGGGTCAACCTAAACAACCAAGGCAGTTCGCTCCTCGAATTAATTGGCCGGTTTTTGTCCAATAACCAGGGCCGAGTTTCTTGTAATCTACGTTTGCCGAAAGGAAAGTCAGGGCATTGAACAATTCAACGCGCGGCGGCCTACTCGCCGAATTGGGCGTGACGCCCGTGGTCAACGCAGGCGGGCCGAATACGATGCACTCCGGCAGCCGCCCGTTGCCGGAAGTAGTCAACGCAATGGAGGCGATGGCCCCGGTATTCGTGCAGATGGACGAAATGTTGATCGCGGCCGGTCAAGAAATTGCCCAATTGATTGGGGCCCCGGCGGCCACCGTCACGAGCGGAGCTTCAGGCGGACTCGTGGTTCAGACAGCCGCCGCCATATCGCGAGGCGACCCCGAGTTGATATCGCGTCTCCCCCTCACCGACGGTCTGCCGAACGAGTTAATCATTCAAAAGACCCAACGATTTGGCTACGACCACCTGTATCTCGTCGCAGGCGCGCGCTTTGTCGAGGTTGGCGACCAGAACGGCTGCACCCCCGGACAGGTGGAAGCAGCCATAACCGACAACACCGCGGCGGTTATCGATCTGGAATCCGGACCCCGCAAACCCGGCGACGTGCCTCTGACGACGCTAGTTGAAATCGCCCACCAGCACGGGCTTCCGGTGCTGTGCGACGGTGCATCCAAGCTGCCGCCGCGAGCCAACCTGACACGATTCCTGAACGAGGGCGCCGATCTGGTCTCCTTTTCCGGTGGCAAGGGTGTGCGGGGCCCGCAAAGCACGGGCATCCTTCTTGGTCTGCCCGAGTGGATCGAATACGCCCGCCTTTGTAACGCGCCGAACGCCACAGTCGCCCGCGGGCTTAAGGTTTCCAAAGAGGAGATCGCAGGGCTCGTGGCCGCCGTGCGCGCATTTGTCGCCGTTGACGAGGCTGCCGAAACGGCGGCCTATACACGGGCGATGCAGGAGATCGTCGATGAGGTCGGCGACGTGCCGGGCGTCGATTCGTCGGTGCGGCATGACGAGGCTTACTACATACCGCACGCAGTATTCCGGTTCAACGATTCGTGGAACGGCCCGAATAACCTTGAGATCGGCCGGCGTATGTTGGCCGGAGACCCGCGGGTCTACATGCGCCACGTGGATCCCGGCGGCCTCGAGGTTTCGGTCGACCTACTGAATATCCAACAGGGCGAACACGAACTCGTGGCGCGAAAGCTACGCGACTTGCTCACGCGCGCAGCAAGTGGGAAATGATCGAACAGCACGAGCCCGCTCTGTCCAGGGTGTGAGTCCAGGCGCCAGTAGACAGCTTTTTCGATTGAACGAACAACACA
>JAKZUY010000029.1:0-3657 GCA_047516345.1 Dehalococcoidia bacterium
CGACAACACGGCCGCGCGTTACAAAGACATCATGCCCTGGCAAAAACACGGCTCACTCTACCACGTCTTCCCGGCCAAGACCGGGCATCTCAAACCGCTTGGCGAATGGAACCGGCAAGAGGTCACCGTAGAAAAGCGCCGTGTGAAAGTCGTCCTCAATGGCCACGGGATTCTCGATGCAGACCTGGATACGATAACCGACCCAGAGGTTCTTGAAAAGCACCCCGGCTTGAACCGCTAGTCGGGTCACGTCGGCTTTCTGGGACACGATGAACCGATTGAGTTTCGGTTCATTCGCATCAAGGAGCTTTAACCGGACACGGCGTTCCGCCGTGTCTCGGCTAAAAGATCCAGGTGACCCCAAAGAATGGGGCCAAGTGATGGTAAATCCCGTCGATCGTGGCGCCCGGCGCGGGTGTGATCACCTTTCGCGGAATGCCGCTAATGTAGTCGCGGAATTCGATCCGGAAAAACATCTTGTCACCCATCTTGATCTTCACGCCGGCCCCGAAAGCGCCAGTTGGCAAAGTGTCGGTGCCTTTGGTCAGCAAGGCTAGATCGGTCAAGGGTTGAAAAGGCAGTTCGTCGCCGGTACCCTGATAGATTTTCACGCCAAATCCCGCAGCGACGTAAGGCCGGACTCTGGCTTCTTTGTTGGTCAAGTAGTACAACACGTCGTAGTGAACCGCATGTGATTGTGCACCGAACTTCACCGACTCGCCGCCACCGTCTAGTTCTAAATCGTTCTTAAAGTAGACGTAGCGAAACTCGCCTCCCCAGCGTCCCTGGGCACCCATGCTCTGTCCCAGGACGAACCCACCGGAGGGACCAAAACCTGGGCCGACCCGTCCCGTATTTGAACTACCCTTGGCGTCGACCTTGACATAGGTAGAGATCAGGCCGACGACACCGACTTCGTATCCGGACTCCTGGGCGCAGAGAGGCTGCAACAGTAGAGGTTGTACCAGGAGAATGCCCAATAAGGGCACGATTAGCTTCAATAGTAGGTTACGTTCTCTCATGCTTTCCCCAATGGTTGCTTTCCCCAATGATTCGTGCGCGGGCACGGTGGTGGTGGAGCCGCGGCCCGGCCCGCAGGGGGGGTGGGCCGCGGCTGAATTACTCGACTATCCTGACGCTGACCTTCGAAGACTGGCTGCCCGCCGACACCTCAAGGGGCACTTGGGAGCCAAGCGGGGCTCCGATGGGCACGCGCACATTGACCTGATAGAGGGCCGCAAAACCGGGCGAAAGACCGGCGAATAGGATATCGCCCGCGACGCCGCCGAAAGTCACCGTCGGCTCATTGACCACAATTGACAAGGGAGACGATGGAGCCCTGTAGCCCGGCAGCGCGATCGGTGAAACCGACCCCATACCAGTGGCATAGATGACCGCTATTTCATTCCCGCGCAGCGGACTCGACAGCGTCGCCAGCTTGTTGTCTTCCCGGAACACGGCCGCAAAACTGTTGTTGTTCGGGCCCAAGACCTTGAAGATGGCGGGAGCTGATGGACTGACGTTGCTGACGAAAATGTTGCTGAGCCCGCCCGGATTGTGCACCAGCATGTTGGAGGTACCGGCGACAAAGGGCAACTGAGCATTGATTTGCTCAGGAGAGACGAACATCAAAGGAAGATTCGCGCCATTCACCGTCACACAAGTGTTCCCCAGGCTGGTCGGAAGGGGCGTGGTATCAGCCGAGGCAGTTTGGTCGGATAGATTGTCACCAAAGATCGTGACAAGCCCGCCGGAACCCAAATTGCGGCTAAAGTCGGCGCCGTTGGTTATCGCTGCCACTCGCGGAATCTGCAGACTGGCGTCGAAGGCCAGTGGAAACTCCACTACACCGGCGCTACTGGTCGAGGCAAGCCTTCCGTCCCTCAGAGTGGTTAGAGTTCGCGAGAACGGCAGAAAGGGGCTGGTGGGCGGCGGCGGCTCGACCATCCGGACCGGGTTCGTCAAACGTGTGGGATCACGTGGATCATGCCGCTGCAGAGCGCCTGTGTCCACCGCGGCCTGAGGCCGAATCGAGCGAACACCTCGGAGGTCGGAGGTCAACGTGAAACCAGAGGACTGTTGGCCTGCTTCGGCCCCCGGCAGAGTGGCGATCCGGACCAGAGAGGAATTCAAGACGTGATTGTCGGCGACAAAGAAGTCCAGACCGGCGCCGACCGCCCCTCTCAGAGATGACAAATCGTTACGGGACAGAGTGACCCGAGAAGACAGCGTCTCCCAGAAGTGCACCCCGCCGCTCGATTCAACGATCAAGATTCCAGAACCGTCCGGCTTAGCGGCAAGAGCGGTGTCTTCATCGAAGGAGTTGTTGTAGATGCCCAGCGTGTCGGGATTGCTAACCGACTTGCTGTTCAGATTCAACATGGCGATCTCGCCGCCGCTCGTCCCGCGGGTAGAGATCAAAATGTTGGCATTGTCTACTGCCAGCGAGAGCGGGTAGAGGCCGCCGCCAAGTGATTCCCAGGTAAGGAAAATCGTGTTGTTGACCTGAAGGGTGTTCAGATCGATCAACGTCATCGTTTCCGACTGCGCATTGGCAACAACCAGGAAGCGGCCATCACGGCTGGTTACCATCCAGGTGGGGGTATTACCAGTACGAATTCGTCCGCTCAGTCGAAAATTCGCGTCGAACACCAAAACTTGGAAGCCTTCTTGATCGAGCGCATAGAAGCGATCTCGAAAGGGGTCGGCCACGATGTCGACCAGGCGTCCAGGCGCGACGTGCAATATCCCTTTCTGATCCACGTCGCGGATGTTCGCAAGGACCGTTCCGGTCCTCGGTATATTGACCGCGTTGGTTTGAATGTTGATCGGAAAGGTGTGCGTCCCCTGGACGGGTCCCAAAGAGCCGGGGTCCACCGTGACCCGGACATCGACCGGCGTTACTCCGGTATGTGGCTCAAAGCGTACCGCCGGGCGGCCGGAACTCCTTTGCTGATCGACCGACAGAGTGAATTGTGCGGGCTTCCCTCCGGGGTTTTCCAACCGAAGCGTCTGAGTCTGGGATTCGCGGTTGCAGAAATCAAACTGGAAGAACAGCCGGCGGTCGTCCGCATGGAACTCGATTTGGGGAGCGTTCGCCAGTTCATCCGCTGAAAGATAGATGAGCCCTGACTGCCCGAGAGCGTAAATGTGATCACCCGTTGAATCGACCGCAAGCGGCCCGGATATCCTTTCAGGCAACAAGTATTGAGTCCGCAACCATAAGTTGTCCAGGTCCATCAGACTCAGCAGCCCGAGATCGGGCCCCCCAGGGTTGGTCGGCTCCCTGGGAGCTACCGCGTCGAACGAGACGTAAACCGTGTTCGTATCGGTGTCGATCGCACTCCCGCCGATAAGGATGTCCGAGGCCCCCTCGGCGACAGGCGTATCAGCGATAACCCGCAGCCGCCGATTGAACAGCAGCTGTCCAACCATGAAGTAGCTTCCATCCTCAGAGGCACTGAGTTGGGGAAATACCGGGGAATTCACCAGCGTCTCATTGGGACGAATCACCATCAGGCCGGCGGGAAAGCCGACTTGATAAGAAAACACGAATGTGTCCGTCGCCCCGAAAATCCAAGTGCCAGTAGCATTGTTGTCCACGGTCGCCGTCACCACCTCGCGAGGAAACGTGGGGGGAGGGACGGGCAGGCTAAT
>JAKZUY010000030.1:0-5118 GCA_047516345.1 Dehalococcoidia bacterium
CACAGGCCCTCCCGGTGCTTTGGTTGGGGAAGTCCTAATTGCGCGCAAAGCCAAAGCCATCCTCGTGACATCGAAAGGGGAAACTACCGACCGATAGTGGACGGACTGACAAAACCCAGATGAACAGAGCCAGTCCCACCTGGTTGGCCACGAACCTGTGGCAGGACAGCCGGGTCCGCCAGACTGGACAAAACAAGAACCTTCACCTTGAGGTTCGTTCTGGATCTGTAGGCGAGGATGCCTCCGTAGACTCTCAAGCCCCCCCCCGCCGTCCAAGGGGTATTGGCGTGCTCTAAGACAGCACGGGTGCCTTGTCTGGCTGTAGCGACCCGGCGAGGACAATCCCGCTACCGAACCCAAAGTGTCCCCCTTGGTCCGTGGCGTCGGGGCAGTTGCTTCTCTAGAGGTCACGTGGGACTTCAACCCGCGCTTCCGGAGTTCGGAGTTCGATCTTCCGGCGAAGTCAAGCCGTAGTGTGGTAACATCTTGTGTATCCCTTACGTAAGGCGTTACAATGATTCGGAGTTTCAAGGACCGGAGAACCGAGCAGTTCTTTAAGGGTAGGCTGGTGCGAGCCTTCCATGGCTTCGCGGATCAGGCAACGCGGCGACTCACAGTATTGGACAACGCGGCGTCCTTGCAAGATCTGGCTGCATTGCCCAGCAACAGGCTGGAGGCTCTCTACGGCGGCCGAACGGGCCAGTACAGCATCCGGATCAATCGCCGGTGGCGAATATGCTTCCGCTGGGAAGACGACGGACCGTACAACGTGGAAGTCGTGGACTACCACTGATGAGGAGTTTGGATATGATTCTGAGCAATGGGATGAGGCCGGTGCACCCTGGCGAGATACTGGGTGAGGAGCTTGAGGAGCTTGGGCTGTCGGCGAACGCGCTGGCCAAGGCTCTCGATGTACCCACGAATCGAGTCACGGCAATCCTGAAGGGGCAGCGCGGGATAACGGCTGACACCGCTCTACGTCTTTCCTGCTACTTCGGCACCACACCCCAACTGTGGCAGAACCTCCAGAAGGCCTTCGAGCTGCGCGTGGCGGAGATCGAATCTGGGACCCATATCAAGGCACGGGTGCGACCACGAGAGACGACCCAGGTGGGTGGGGTATGAGTCGGCGGCCGACCGATAAGAGCCTACTGCTACGGGATAGAACGCCCAATTCCTATGCACATTGATACGAGCGACCCCAGGTATCGCAATGCCGCCTCCGAGATACTGCGGCGGCATGATAACTTCGAGCCCGAGGCCAACATCACCAGCGCGGTGCGGGACTTTCTCATCCTCACCGGCCTGGCCCGCAGCGAAGAGATGGTCGAGGAGAACCCGCCCTCGGAAGCTTCCCGCCGCGCCGTTGACCTGACGGCCCTGGACACATTCATCGAGTTCAAGCGGCGCATCGGCACATCCGCAGGCGGTGAACCAGACCCTGAGAACGTCCGGCAACTGGATGACTACCTAGCCCAGTCGGCATCACAAGGCCGGGTCCGCATGGGCATTCTCACCGACGGGAAGCGGTGGCTCCTGCGCTGGCCCGGAGCAGGCGAGGTGCGTTTGACTCGCCCGTATGCCTTCATTCTGGAGGAACCGGATGGGTGGTTTCCCCTCTACGAGTGGCTGAGGGATTCGGCCCTGGTATCCCTGGAGGGAGTCAGTCCCGGTAGGGAGGGAATCGCTGAGCACTTCGGGCCGGGCAGCCCCTCCTACCAGCGGGACATCGCCGCCCTGAAAGCCCTCAACGAAGAGAACGCCGAGCTAGAGACCATCCGGGTCAAGCGGCGGTTGTGGTACGACCTGCTGCGCACCGCCTTGGGCGAAATCGCCTACACCACGGAGGGGATGAGTGCCGAGGCGCAAGCCCGACTGGCTGCGGTTGGGATCGGCGCGGAGGAGATGGACGATCTGTTCGTCCGCCACACCTACCTGAGCGCTGTCATCGGCATGGTGGTGCAGGCTTCATTCGGCATCGACATCCGCCGCCTGGCCGAGACCGACTCCGCAGACTTGCTTCAAGGCCGAGAGTTGCACCGTGCCACCGGGTTGCAGGGAGTGCTGGAGTCGGACTTCTTCGCCTGGCCCAACGAAGTCGGCGGGGAGCCGCTGCTGCAAACCCTAGCCCGTCGATTGGCCAGATTCGACTGGGCGGAGGCCCCGCTGGACACTGCGGCGACGCTCTACGAGTCGGTTATCCCGCCGGAGGAGCGGCGGCAGTTGGGGGAGTACTACACCCCTGCATGGCTGGCCCGCGCCATGATACGTGAGTTGGTGGACGAACCGCTGAAACAACGCGTGCTGGACCCGGCCTGCGGCTCCGGGACCTTCGTGGCCGAGGCGGTGACCCATTTCCTAGCCGCCGCCAGAGCAGCCAGCTGGGAACCAAGGGAGGTCCTTAATCGGCTGCGAGAGGCGGTGACGGGCATCGACGTTCACCCAGTAGCAGTGCACCTTGCCCGGGCCGCCTGGACCCTGGCCGCTCGTCCGGCCATCAGTGCCGCTAGCGCCGCCGGGCACGACGCATCCCTGTCCATCCCGGTCTACCTGGGGGACGCCCTGCAACTACGCTTCCGCACGGGTGACATGTTCGCCGAGCACAACATAACGGTCCAAGTAGAGGATGAGGAGAACACCGAGTTGGTCTTCCCCACCAGCCTGGTGGAGCGGGCCGAGACTTTCGACGCCTTGATGGGGGATGTTTCGGCCTCAATCGAGCGGGGAGACGACCCGTTTCTAGCCCTGGATGACAACGGGATCAAAGACTCCGCCGAGCGCCAAGTCATCGGAAACACCATAGCCGCGATGCAACGGCTCCACGACAAGGGACGCAATCACATCTGGGCCTACTACGCCCGGAACATGGTGCGCCCCGTGGTGCTGTCGCGCTCCAAGGTCGATGTGGTAATCGGCAACCCACCCTGGATCAACCACAACCGGACTGCAGACATCCTGCGGGACGAGCTGCTGAACCTGAGCCGGAACACCTATGGCATCTGGGCTGGGAGACACTATGCCACACAGCAGGACGTGGCCGGGCTGTTCTTTGCCCGCAGCGTCGACCTGTATCTGAAGGACGGGGGGCTTATCGGCTTTGTTCTGCCCCACAGCGCAATTCAGGGCGGGCAATACTCCAAGTGGCGTAGCGGTCGGTGGCGGGCGCGAAAGACAGGACCGAGCGTTCAGGTGGACTTCACTCTCAAACCTGCCTGGGACTTGGAACAGCTCAAGCCTAACAGCTTTTTCCCATTACCCGCCTCGGTGGTCTTCGCCCGCAAGCTCTCTCAGGACGTTCCCGGTAAACCTCTGGGCGGCACGATAGAACGTTGGCGAGGCAGCGCAGGTGCCAATGACGTGCGGCGGGAACAAGATAGCATCACCATTCGAGGCACGGATGGCAACTCACCCTATGCAGCACTAGCTCGGAACGGGGCCACGATATTTCCAAGGGTGTTGTTCTTCGTTGACGAGACGAGCAACACTGCCATCGTACAGGCGGCACCGACGGTCACGGTCAATCCGCGCCGAGGCAGTCAGGACAAGGCTCCCTGGAAGGATTTGGACCTTACCGCTATCACCGCCCAGACGGTGGAGAAGCGGCACCTGTTCTATGTACATCTGGGGGAAACCATCGCCCCCTACGTCACCCTGGAGCCTCTGAAAGCGCTACTACCGATGAAACAGGGCGACGCCACCTTACCTGCCGATGACGACGGCACGGGCGGTGTTCGGTTAGGTGGGTTGGAACGGCGGATGAGGGAGCGCTGGCAGACGATCAGCCGTCTATGGGATAAGAATAAGGCACTGGCCAACGACCTAAACCTACTCAGTCAACTGGACTACATGGGTAAGCTAACTTCCCAATTGGAATGGCAGCATGACGCGGGAGACAGTGCGTTTCGAGTCGTGTACACGAAGTCAGGTGAGCCAACGGCGGCTATCTCGCATGAAAGAAATGACTTGGTAGAGAACGTACTGTTCTGGGTTCCCTGCAAAAGCATTGAAGAAGCCAACTACCTGCTGGCCATCATCAACAGCGCAGCTCTTAGGGAAGCAGTCAAACCATTGATGACCAAGGGCCAGTTCGGGGCGCGGGACCTACACAAGCATCTGTGGAAGCTGGCCATCCCGGAGTTCGATCCGACGCAGGCGTTGCATGTCGCCATTGCCGAGGCTGGAGCGACCGCGGCGGTTGAGGCAAAGAGGAAATTGGAGGAACTCCGCGAGAAGAGAGGAGACAAGCTAACCGTAGCCATCGTGCGCCGAGAGTTGCGGACATGGCTGCACACGTCGAACGAGGGGATGGCAGTGGAGAACACTGTCGGCCAGTTGCTGGCAGACGGCTAGCAGCAGCTAACTCACTTCCGGCGCAGCTTCAAGGGAAATTCCATCCGTATATCTGTGCGTCCCATGCACTGGTGCTGACACGTGACGGCTGCCTACCGCGCAACTCCTTTGCTAGGCTGGACATATGGCACTCTCCGAACGACAGCTGCTCGACTCCCTCAGCCGGACGCCGTTCGTCGATTCGGCGGAGCTGGCAGGCATCCTGGGCGAGCCTCACGCCACGGTTCACCGAGCCTTGGCCAGCCTGCTGACGAACTGCACCGCTGGGCGGGTCAGCCACGGCACCGTCCAACTGCCGTCGAGCCAGAGATACTACCTGACAGCCCAAGGCATCAGCGAAGCCGCCGAGACTCTCGGCTTTGCGACGCCCTCGGACTTCGTGCGCGCCTACCCCGTGTCCAGGGAGTGGCTGACACTGCTCGTCCGCCGGATGGACGCGGTGGCTGCCGTCTACCGTCTTGCAGCCACACTCTCCCCCGGCATCGACGGGCTCCGCTCGCACGTGGAGTTCCACCGCAGGGGTCGCTTCGACGCAACAATCACCGTCCACGACGGCCGCAGCTTCGGCGTAGTCCGCCAGGGCTTGGCCCTGCGGCGCCGATCGCTCTACGACCGGCTGAGAGCCATAGCCGAGTACGACTACACTCGCCGCCCCGACACCATCCTGATCCTGGTTCCCAGCGTGTGGGAGCAGAGGTTGACGGGGAGGTTCTGCGAGCGCATCTATCTCAGGGACTCCTACATCGCCGTGGAGTCGAGGGATGCGCT
>JAKZUY010000031.1:0-2783 GCA_047516345.1 Dehalococcoidia bacterium
GCGTTCGATGCCTATCCCGCGCACCTTGAGAAGCAGCGCGTTGTCCTGATTCCAGTAACTCGTCTCCCGCACGGTTAAGAGGAACGGCTTGCCGTCCCGGCCGCGTTTTTCCTGGAAATCGACCCAGCGGGACTTGTAGAAGACGCGGTCTCCTATCTTGGGGTACTGAAGTAGCTCAACCTCATCGCCGGCGTGCAGATGGCTGCGGGTAGGAGCGACGTCTCGAATGGGGGTTAACGTTCTTTCCCGTCTTCCCATACCCCCTCCGCCGTCGCTGAAAGGGTCGTTCGCCATGATTTCGGGCATCATGTCCTCTTCCCATGGCGGCTTTCTGGTGGAGATGTAGTGGACCATCATGGGGGGAGTCGTCGTCCCGCCGAATCTCGGCGACGCCAACTCCTCGTCCCAATGGCGGGGGTCCTGGTCCGGGATGCCGATTATGTAGCGCCGAACGGTCTCGGTATCTACAACGCCGTACATCTCCTCAAGTTCGGTCTCCTCCCCTATCAGGGCCTTGACCTCGGCCGTCAACAGGGTCGGTTCATCGGGATTTGGCATGTGCTATTGGTCCTTCGTCAGGCGGTTGCGTCAAGGGAGAATACAGCATTGTTCGACCGCGGAAGCGCCGCGCGAAAACCTTGCGCGGGGGTTCGGACGAGCACGGAGGTGCGTTGGTGGGTGGTGCCGAGGGGCAGAATCGAACTGCCGACACATGGATTTTCAGTCCATTGCTCTACCGACTGAGCTACCTCGGCGCGGAATTCAATCGTAGGCTAGCGGGAAGTGTGCCGCAAGGCGGCCCCAGCCCGCGATTCCGTTTGGTTGTGCCTATTGCCTGTACCGGCAATAGGCGTCCGCTACGAAAAGCTGCCGGGGTTGTAGCCCCATCGCCGCGGTCAAGTTACCATGAGTACGCTCGCCAGACTCGGCAAGATCACGACCACCCCCACAGCGACTCAGAATCATCATGGCAACCCTGATCGTAGCGTCCACAACCCGCGGCGCCGGCAAGACCACGCTGGCCGCCGGGCTTACGGCCCGGCTCGAACAGGATGGCCTGGCCGCTGCGTCGAAATCGGGCCCGAAAGTAATTGAGGGTTCGTCGAGTAATCCAATTGCCGATCTGAAGCTTGCCGAAGGGGCTGACGGCCTAGTGGTGTTGGTGTGTGGGTACGACGACGACATAGCCGCTGCTGCGGCCTCGTACGGAACGCGTCTCGCAGGGGTGATCGTCAACAACGTACCTCTCTACCGGCGCAATGAATTCGATACACGAGTAGCCCCTCAACTTACTGCGGCAGGGATCAAGTTGTTCGGATGGCTGCCCGAAGATCGCCGCCTGTTGGCCCCGACCGTCGATCTTGTGGCGGAACACCTCGACGGGATCCTGGCAGTCTGCCCGGAGAATAAAGACCGGCTCATAGACAACTTCCTGATCGGCGGCCTGGTGCTCGACTGGGGACCGCACTACTTTGGGTCGAAGGAAAACGTCGGCGTCGTGGTCAGGGGCGATCGGCCGGACGTACAACTCGCCGCTCTGCAGACGGATACGGTACGCGCCCTGGTGCTCACAAAGGGGATACCGCCCATTGAGTACGTCTATTACGAGGCGAATCAGCGTGGTATTCCGGTGGTGGTTGTACCGGACGACACGGCCGCCGCTGCCGCAAAACTCGATTCGCTGCTGCCCCTCATCAAGTTCGACCACGTGGACAAACTCACTCGGGTGGTCGAGTTGATCGAGACCCATCTCGACCTCGATGCCATAAGGGCGGCCGCCAGTCAACCCGCAACCCGTTAGCAAGTCAGGCGCGGAAACGGGCTCCTCAAGATTGAGCCCGCTCCGGCCCATGGCTGAATTCATCTGCCACAGCGATGATCGGTTTATAACCGGCGCGCGACTTTAGTCCGACCATGGCTCCGATCAACATTCTGGACGGACTGTCTCCCCGTCAGCGGGAAGCGGTCCAGCACGAGAACGGGCCGTTACTGATTGTCGCCGGACCCGGGAGCGGCAAGACCCGCGTGATGGCCCACCGGGTCGCATACCTGATCACGGAGCGCGACGTTGCCCCCTGGCGCATTCTGGCGGTGACCTTCACCAATAAGGCTGCCAGAGAGCTTCGGGAGCGTTGCAATTCTCTCGTCCCCGAATCGGCGGACGCGCTTCAGGTCAGAACGTTCCACTCTTTTTGCGCTCAGGTATTACGCACGTTTCCCGAAAGCGCGGGTCTCGAGCCCGGTTACTCGATTTACGACGACGACGATCAGGCCCGAACCTTGCGACGCGTTCTGGATGACCTGGAGATCGACCAAAAACAGTTTCCCCCGCGGGCGCTGATGGGCGCGATTTCCGACGCCAAGAACCGGATGATTGGACCGGACGTGTTCGCGTCGACCACCGAGTCGTACAAGGAAGAGGTAGCCGCCAGAGTTTATGAGCGGTACGAGGCCGCGTTGCAAAGCGCCAATTCGGTGGATTTCGACGACCTGCTCCTGAAGGTTTTCCTCATGCTTGAGGGAAACGCCGATCTACGCGCGCATTACCAGGACCGTTACGAATACCTTCTTGTCGATGAATTCCAGGACACAAACCCTTTGCAGTTTCACATCGCCCGGCTACTGTCGGGGAGTCATCGAAATATCTGTGTTGTCGGCGACCCCGATCAGTCGATCTACTCGTGGAGGAACGCAGATCCCTTAAACCTGGTCGATTTCCAGTCGACGTACGCCGATGCGACAGTCGTCACGCTGGATCAAAGCTATCGGTCGACGCAGTTGAT
>JAKZUY010000032.1:0-2528 GCA_047516345.1 Dehalococcoidia bacterium
GTTCAAGCCCTTTTGCTGGCTCCTCGACAGGCACCGGAACACCTCCGAAAACCCGCGAGGAGGCGGGGTGTTCAATACTCCCGCGTGAAACCACAGACCCCGCAACCAGTACCCCTCGTTCTGGCGCCTGCGGTGGATGTCCAGGCGCGGCGAACCTGGATTCGCCGCGCCATGGAACTCGCCCCAGCCGCCGCCGTGGATGTTGAGTTTAGAAAGGTCGAATGTTGCCACGTATGGGAACGGGAACCGGGTTTTCCTCCGGAAATTCAGAAAGGCGTCGCCCCCAAGGTCGTCACACGCCCAGTCGCGCCTTGCGTTCTCGCACCATTCGTCAACACGTGCAAAGAGCCCCTCAACGGTGATCCAATCGCAGCTGGGATCTCCATCCTGCCAAAGGCAAACGAACCCACCCGGCGTTGAGTGGTTGGTGTCCAGACCTTCGACCAGGAGAGCCGGAGATTGGAACGGCCATCCGGGACGGATCACGACATCCATGGTCGTTGCGTCGGTTAGCCCCGCGAAAGATCGATGGATCGGACCCCTCCAGACTGACAATCCCGCGACGGCGACCGGCTCAAAGCCCGCCGCCGCCAAGCCATGCTCGAAGGTCTCGAGGGATTCCGTATCGAAATGGTCGCCAGTCATAGCGCTTATCCGAAGCGACGCGCTTCGTTCGGCCGCCGGACCACCGGTGGGGTCGTAGTTGCCGCCGCGCCGCCAATTGCGCTGCCGCTGGTACTTTGACCGGGCGAGCCGCCACCACCGGAGCTGGAGGATTTGCCGAATTTGTCCCCGAACAAGTCCTGCCAGAGTTTGATGGCCTGCTCAGCCGACGGCTCGGCTTTCGCCTGCTTCGCCGTCTGTGCGTACGACTGAACGCGGTTCGTGAAGTTCGCATACCGTCGCTGGTCCCAGTGCCGGTTGAAGTCCTCCGTCGGCAAGACCGGGTTTTTAATGATCGGCATATTGGGGTGCTGCTGCAGGTAGTCGTTCATTCGGGACAGGACGGTTTCCAGCGTGTCGGCAACCGTGCTCACCGCCGCGGTTCCTTCATCGGACACCTTGATAGCGTTGCCGGCCAGGGTGGTCAGGAGGATTGACTTGGCGGTGAAGCTGTTCTTGTGGTCCCGGAGGTGCTTGAGCAACCGAACCACTCGCTTCAAATTGCCGCCGGTGATGCGATTCTTTCCGTTAAACCAGTCGCGGTATCCGGTACCGTCAGTTTCTTCGAATTTGTTGTCGATCCGGTTGCAGACGCAGTGTTTGCCGTTGATGGTCACCCGCGGGACCACGTCAAGGTGAAAGTCGCCGGCGTAGTCGACGGTCACGCACCTCGTCTTGAGCCTGAGCTTGTCGACGTAGTTCTTGTTGCCCGCCAGCGTCTGGTTAATCGCGTGGACGTAATCTTTGGCTTCCCACTTGGGGTTCGGGTTCATCACGATTTGGATGTCGGCATCATACTCGTCGTTGTCGTCCACCGGCTTGATGAGCGTGCCCAGAGCATAGGATCCCTGCTTATCCATCGTCTGGTACCCAGGCAGATTGTCCTTCAGATAGTCGTTTACCGCGCCCACGGACGTTTCCAGTCGGTCCAGCCGGCTCTGATTGAGGTTCACTTCATCCCTGAGGAACTCGGCGAACTGCTGAATGTTCTTGGCCAATGTCTTTACTCCTTACAGTTATGCCAGCGCCATGAACGGCGCCGAAGTGTGAGTGAAAAACGCCTCCGAAATCCGGTCAGCGTACTGCTCTGCGACGGCGCATGCTTCCTCCGGCAGCAACCGTCTGGCTTTCTCCCAGTCGTCCAGATCGACGCGCTCGGCTCCTTCCAGTCGGTCCAGACGCGTGACCTTGTCGCGACCGATCAGCAGCCCAGCCTGATTGACCGCGGTGAGGGACTGGTAATGCATGGCCACGTAGATGATCTCGCGCCATTGGAACTGCCCGGCTCCGGCCGCCTGCTTGCCATCGATCCGAAAGCCGTCCTGCCCACATCCGATACTCAGAATCGCGACGTTTTCACTTTGTACCGTGAAGCAGGTCAGAGCTTCGACCAACCCCATCATGGTTGGGTTGTTAGCCCAGATGCCCCCGTCCAGGAGGATGTATCCATCCTGGACCACCGGCTTCAGGTAGGTAGGAGCCGCCGACGTCGCGGCGGCCACTTCGACCATGGGCTTGTCACCATCCAGGAAATACCCGGGGTGGTGGGGAGTCTTGTACACCGCGGGATCGCCATGCGTGGCCTCGGTCGCCGGTATCAGCAACCGGTACCTGGATTCCCGAAGGGTTATCGCCCCCAGAGTCTCACGAAGCAGTTCATCCAGAGCGGCCCGGTCGTAACGATTACCGAACAATCGGGGCAACAGTCGTTGGCTGCGCGCGCGCTGCACCGGCGGGAACACGCGGTGTCCTTCGTCGACGTACAGGTCCAACAGGGAGCGCGCCGCCAGTCCGGCGCCCAACCCCAGGGCGATGATCCCGCCCGTGGACGTGTCGGCAATCAGGTCGAAGTAGTCCCCGATGGG
>JAKZUY010000033.1:0-3130 GCA_047516345.1 Dehalococcoidia bacterium
GAACGGCCGAACACATGGAAGCGCTGGGCAAACTTGGCCCGTGCCCCATCCACAGGCAATCGTTTGCGCCCGTGCGCGCTGCCGCATCCGTCAGATCGGCAACCTGATGGGTACGTTGAGACTCCCGTCCGGCACCGGACGGGCAGGCGAGGCCGCGGCCGCGGCCCATCTGAGGCGCTCGGGTTTCAAAATCATCGAACGCAACTACCGGGTTAGGGAAGGGGAGATCGACATCGTCGCGGAACACTCCGGGGACCTGGTATTTGTCGAGGTGAAGGCGAGGCGCTCAGGCGCTTTCGGCATTCCCGAGGAGTCCCTTACGGAGGCCAAGAAATCGAAGCTCGCCGCTGCCGCGCGGGCATACCTGGCAGACAAAGGACTGGAACACGCCGACTGGCGAATCGACCTGGTGGCTGTCGAATTGGATCGAACCGGCAGGGCCGAACGCGTCGACGTCATCAGGGACGCTGTAACCGATTGATGCTTCTGCCACTCTCCGCTTAGACGAGGACAGAGTTCCTGTTTCCCAGTGCTACACTTCGGTTCCTATCTCAACTGATCCATACCGTGACGCGTTCTACGGAACGCAGAAAATAGCGCCAGCGTGATTCCACCACAACGAAAGGCGTATCTCGACGCCCTGGCGGAGTCCATCCACCGCAACCTCAGGTTTCTCGAGGTCGTCGCCACATCGCCAATCGGCCTGACGACTGACTTGCTGTCGCTGCGAGAGGCGATGCCAGTTGACGGGGCGTCGGAGGGTCGGGATCGGACTGCCTTCCACGACCTGACCAGGCGGGGAGCGAATCCAAGGCCGCTAGGCATTCGGGCCCAGAACGCCACCATGCGGGCCATCGAGTTGCTTGGCGAAGCCGCACCCGACGGCGAGAGCCCCTTACCGCAGGACTGGCTCGAACGGGCCGACAAGGTCTTGCGGCGCGTGGCGGACCGTTTGGAATCCGATGTCCGCAAGAGCGTAGCCTCCGGGCTGGACGGTGTGTACGTGATCGTGGACCCGAGTCACACCAGAGGCCGGCCCACTGCCGAGGTGGCCAAAGCGGCGCTGTCAGGAGGAGCAGTAGCGATCCAGTTGCGGCACAAGGGCGGTCCGGGCGGCGAGGTCCTGGCTGCGGCCCGAGATATCAGGGATATGTGCGCGGAGTACGGGGCACTGTTCATCGTTAACGATTATTCAGACATCGCCCGGATAGTCGACGCAGACGGACTGCACGTTGGTCAGGGTGACCTTCCCGTGGACGCGGCTCGGCAGGTATTGGCCCCTCACCAGATCATTGGCACCTCCAACGCGCTTTTGCAGGAGGCCCTCGATTCCGAAGCTGAATCGGCCGACTACATCGCCGTCGGATCGATTTTCCCAACCACGACCAAACAGGACACCCGCCCGGCCGGTCTCGAAACGTTGAGGGAAGTGAAGCGTTCGGTCGGAAACCCGGTAGTGGCGATAGGGGGAATCAACCATGAAAATGCCAGCCGCGTCGCCGCTGCGGGGGCGGATGCGATCTGTGTCGCCACGGCGGTAACGATGGCTGACGATCCGGAGCGCGCCACGCGAACGCTGTCGAGCGCGTTCGCCGGAGAGTAGAACCCGGTATGACTGGTTCGGAGCGGCTGGTCGAAACACTCCAGCGGATCGGTATGGAATCGATCGCTGCGCTGGAGAAATCGCACGAGGCCCGGGAAGCGGGCTTGACCAACTCCCGCCGTGCCATTCAGCTCTCATCCCGAGCGATTCGCGCCGCCCACCGCGGAGAATTCGACGCCGCGAACGAATTATCCGACGCCGCCCGGGAAACACTGACCCGGCGAAACGCAAACCTGAACGCCACGGTCTCCGGCGGATTCAGGTTCGACGGCGAAAAGGAGTTCGTCGAGGCGGCCCTTACAATCGCGCTGCTGGATAGCCAGACGATTCCCGGACCTGCCCAGTTGGGCGTCGGGTATCCGGCCTGGTTGAACGGCCTGGCTGAGGCGGCAAGCGAGTTGAGGCGAGCCGCGCTCGACGCCATTCGGCATGGTGACGCCGCGAGAGCCGACGAGCTTCTCGGAATCATGGACGAATCGCTGAGTGTTTTGGGGACTATAGATTTCCCCGAAGGTGTGACGGGTGGACTAAGACGGCGAACCGATCAATTGAGGGGAGTCGTGGAGCGTACTCGCGGGGACGTTACCCACGCCCTGCGGCAGACCGCGCTCGAAGATCGAATGGCTTCACTGGAGTCAAGACTCGAAAAACCGCACTGAATTTCGCCAGCCCGCTCCGTCGGACGTCTTCCCCCGGCCCTTGCCGCCATTTGTCTTCTCCGTCGCGTGCCGCCATTCGTCTTCCCCGGCCCTTGCCGCCATTTGTCTTCCCCGTCGCGTGCCGATATTCGTCTTCCCCGACTCCGATCGGGGAACCACAGGGCGGTTTGGGTTGCCGTTTTCACGGTAATGACGGGATTTACGCGGTAATGCCGGGATTTGCGGGGGAGTGGGGCGGAGGAGCCAGCTTGGTGATCAGGCTCACTTGGGAGGATTGCGCCCTTATTTGCGGTCTCACACCTTGTGGATGACGAACCGGTGCGGTTGTCTGACAGGGTTCTTCAATTGACCGTTCAGGCGTTCTGCTGCTAATTTCCAGTATTGGTCCATGTTCGCGCCCGTCAAGGTCGCCTCGGAAGCATGGCTTGACTGATCGACAATCTGCTCTTGACCTTCCACCTAGGGAAGGTTTTCCGCGGGGGATATATCTAGATGGGTTCAATCGCTCTTGGGCTTATATCGGGCGCAGTAGCCTTGGTGTCGGCGGCCGTTCTTGCCTGGCTCGTTCTACGAAACGACGAAGGGAATGAAACTGTTCGTGAAATCGCCGAGCTGATTCGCGAGGGCTCGTCTGCTTTCTTGCGTCGCGAATACACGATCTTGGCGATATTCGTCGTAGTGATATTCGTTCTGCTGATGCTATTCATCGATTTCAACGTCCTGGACAATTCGAAAATCAAGGAGATCAATTCGATTGGTCGAGTAGCAGAACAGGGACCGTGGACCGCCCTTTCGTACCTTGCCGGCGCCATTGGATCCGCGCTGGCGGGATTCATCGGCATGAACATAGCCGTGCGGGGAAACTCCA
>JAKZUY010000034.1:0-2992 GCA_047516345.1 Dehalococcoidia bacterium
CACTTCCAGCCTGCAGGTGACCGCGTGGGCGACGAGGCCCGGACGGAGAAAGAAGAGTGATTGGCTACCGTTCACTATCTCCATCAGATAGGAGGAAAGCATGACATCACCGCCAAGAGCTCTCCACGTCACTTGTCCCGAATGTGGACATGCTTATTTGGACTGGTAGCGCCCGTCGATTAATCTGTCACTCGACAGTTTCGACGACGACTACCTGGAAGAGGCGTCAACCACGACCTGCCCGGATTGCAGCGTCAAGTATGACCTGGGCACGTTGTTCGTCCGTCGGGACGGGTTGGGCAATACGATTTTCGAGATGGGGAACCGCGACTGAGCGGCGTAGAGGAAAGTGTCAGCAGAATAAGCCAGAATATCCTCCACAATGGCAGGGGAGTTTAGATGCGCCGCTGGCGGCGGGACCCTGCGTGTCCTGCAGAGGCAACAACCGTTATTGCTTCAAGCCGTATTGCTTAATAGCGGCTGCAATCGACTCACACAGATCCAGGAGAGACTGCATCTCGGCGTCCGTCAGGCTCCGGTCGATCAGACATTTGAAGTCCTGACCAGCAGGCATGAACAAGCCGGTAGCCTCAGCCTGATCCTTTATGTCCTGGATAACTTGCTCCGGCACCGCAGTTTTCAATTTTATGCTTCCTGTACCTCCGAATGCGGTATAAAGGCTCTGCTTGTACACTGCGTTGGGCGGATATGCGTAGCAGACTGGAACGCGCACATCACCAACGACGACATTCGACGAAAACCCTTTGATTCCCCAACTGATGTGCATGGACTTCCGCCCTGACCAATCGAGAAGGCGAGAGAAGACCGCTCTACCATTGTTGTCGAGCGATGCAAGAAACGTCTCTTCGTCAATAATAGGCCCAGATTTAGAAGATACTTGGACCGGCCGCCGAGATTCTTCGCCAACGACGATCTCCTGGGAGATGAGGCGATCCCCTCCATCAGCCTGGAAGAAGGTGAATCCGATGCAGGTCACGCGGACACCTTTTGAGTTCAGAAACTGTGCCGTCTGTCTGATCTGAGGAGAGAATTCCTGACCTACGATCACGATGCGTTGGTCCTTGTTGAACGCCACGGCGTCGGTCTTGCTCAGTTCAAAGTATTCCCGGTGGTCCTCGGCAAAGTTAAGCGACTCGTCGTCCATGTAAGCGTGGAAAATGGTCTCAAGCTGACCTGCATCAAGACGCTCGGCGAAGGCTGCGTACTCCAGGGCCTGAGCGATGGTGGTCCGCGGCGTTTGGCCCCGCTTCAGTTCGACCACGACCACATTTCCGGCGCGGTCCACGCCCAGCAAGTCGACGAATCCTCCCAAGTCGGTGGGGACCTCGCGTCCGATGATCAGGAGATCCCTGTCTTCCAGTATGCCTTCAGGATTGGACTCAAGCCAGTCCTGAAGTGTCTGTTCCGTGTGGCCTGCCTGGAATGGTATGGGGGTATACTCCGTGAACGCGTCGTCAGAGTTCAAGCTGAAAATTCTCACGCGCTCCTCCTATGAATCAATTGAATATCCTGTCGCAAGGGGAAGAGTCCAGCGGAGCGTCGTTTCAAAGTGACGAATACTTCGGCGCTGCCAATCGTACAGGCGCACACGCCGAAGAACTTCCAGGTGGGGTAAGTTTGGATTCCCGTTTCCATTACGTCCATCCCCGACGCTCTTGCGCGTACCGGTATGTAAGCTGCATTTGTAGCCCAATGATGGAAGCGTCAGGAATCGGTCTGTGCCTTGCTCACCTTCAACTCATTCATACTGCTCTTGGTTGAACGATCTCAACTTCGACCATACCGAAGGTGGTCTCCAGGTCGGGAACGGATTCCCCGGCGTCGGAGAGGCTCGTGACGTGGTAGACCATTGCCTCGCCGGTCGACATCTGCAGGTCGGGAACCGGGTCGCCGTTCGCTATCAGACCCTCAATGTGGAAGGCGATGGCCTCGCGCATCATCCCTTGAATGTCCAGCCAACCCTTGCCCGTGGCGATGCAACCGGGCAGGTCGGGCGCATAGGCGCCGCAGTTGTTGGGCGTCCGTTCGTAAACGACCGCGTTGTTCAGTTTCATCGTTTTGCCTCCCGGAGTCCCGCCTACTTCAGTATACTCAGCCACGTCCCTTTCGGTACATCCGCGTTGGGGTGGCCTGCTATGGTGACAGTTCCAGGTTTGTCGGCGTGATGGCACTGCCGATGGCTGCCGCGGGTACGTACGTGCCGCCGGCCATCCCGCTCTACCAGGCGGATGGCGTCTCTAACTTTCAGCATACGACACCTCGGCCACATTCCATAAGCGCACGACCCGCCAGCCATCGCTCATAAGTGGCGTCCTGCTTTGCATAACGCGGAGAATTGCGCCCTACGCTCCTCACGCGTAAAGCACGACCTTCTCCCCCTCCACCTCTACCCGATATGTACGCACGCGCAGTCGGGGATCGTAGAGAGCCTGGCCGGTCTTTATGTCGAACTCCCACTGGTGCCAGGGGCATTTGATGATCTCGCCCTCGCGTGTGTAGGTCATGCCGGTCTTGCCGTCGGGCAGCACCAGCGGACGCACGCGGCCCTGGCAGAGCGGCCCGGTTCGGTGGGGGCAGATGTTGCGCAGGGCGTAGTATTCCCCGCTGAGATTGAAGACGCCGATCTCCCGCCCGTTGACGGTCACGATCTTGCGACCGCCGGGCGGGATCTCATCTGCCGCTGCGATCACTTGGCCGGGCATCAGTCGATTTGACCGTTAATTTGTGACACTTCTTCAACTACCCCGCTTTCCGCCGAAATCTTGTCAAGTCCATACATTTCAGCCGCGGTGTCATACATCACCCGCCCGCGCAACCTCTTGTCGAATCCGCGCAGGAAGGTGCCCGGCTCGTCCCAATCCCAGTGGGGATAGTCGCTGGCGAAGACCATCACCTCGTCGGCGTGGAGCCAGTCCAGAAAAGTATCCAGAGCTTGGCGGTCGGGCGCGTTGGGGAAGGGCTGGGAGCCGAA
>JAKZUY010000035.1:0-4529 GCA_047516345.1 Dehalococcoidia bacterium
GCTTGGGCGATGGCCTCAATCAAGTCATCCGGCAACCCGCAACCCGACGCATACCGACGGGCGAAGCTTTCAACTCCAGGAAGGTGGGTTCGAAGTTTGACCGGCTGTCCGTTGTAGTGCGAAATGCCGGATGCGCTGGCATCGTCCTCGTCGCTGAAGCTGTCGGCCTCCTGGGTGAGTTTCGGTATGCGGCGCCGGCCAACGAGCACCAAGCTGTCGTCGCCGACTATGTAACGCGCAGGCCCAAGTCTCGACCCGGAAAGCTCCTCAAGGAGTTCGCCCGCGGCTTCCGATAGCCAAAGTGGTTCAGGCGAATGGGAAAGCTCTGTCAGAAGACCGCGCAAGGCGTCGGTAACCTCAGCGGGATCGTCCTCGTTTTTCTTTTCCAAATCGTCCAGTAACTCACCAGCGGTTGTTTTGGCCGTAACGGAATCCGGCCATGCGTCCACTAACTTCCGGTGCAAGCGGAGGATGGGTTTGGCACGGGCGAGCCGATAGGCTGGATCCCCGACGTCCAAGTCGGCGTCTGGCGGCAGATCGCCAAGGTGATGCCATGAGTGCGGATGATTGGTCGGAATTGCGATGACGTCGCCGGGCCGAATCTTAGCGGGATCCGATGTGATGTCTTCGCGTTTAGTTTCGGCGCCGCGCCACCGGACTACTTGACGATCCGCAGAAGACGGACCCTCTTCGTCCGTGTCCGCCTCCGTTCTGTTGCCCTCGATATCGGCGCTATCGTCTTCCATGTCGTTTCCGGCCAACCAGCGTTTGAACACACCAATCGGTACCGGAAGCGTTTCGCTGCTGCTCGGCGGACACAAGGACAAGGACTCAATCGCGTATCCTCGCGCTTTCTCGTTCGTTAGATCCAGGTCTGCGCGCCAGCAGACCTGGACATCAGCGGCACCTTCACGGGGACCGCGCAGGAACGGAGCCACATCGGGCGAAGGTTGCGGTTCCGGCGCTGTCTGCGCCCAGCAATCGACGTGGGCGGGAAGCATCACCGGAGCATCGACGGACGGCGCGTTGAGCGCGGTCAGGGAATCACCCTTTGGCAGTTTCTCGTCGAGATAGGCAATCCCGAAATCAACGCCGCCGGTTGCGTCCTTGCAGTTGTTGAGCCACGCCCAAGTCTTGGTCAGGGCCTCGCCGTAAACGGGATCGTCCTGGCTGTTCGTGGCGTCGGCTTGGTCGCCGCGTATGAGAATCACCGCTCGCGCCTCGATCCGTCGCCCCATGCGGTTCAATCGACCGAAGCGCTGGCGCAGGGCGTCGAGACTCGCGCACTCGGTCACGAGACCGTCGAAGTCGAGATCGGCGCCGACCTCCAGGGTTTGGGTGGCAACGGTGATCAATGGCTCTTCCAAGGACCGCCCAACGGCTTGGTCAGACCGCAAGAGCTTCAAGCGCTCAACGACGCCGTCCTTATCTACCGGACGCATGCGGCCCGTGAGCAAGACAGCCCGGTCCCCATAATCGGCGGCCAATAGCCGATGAGTCTCCCGCGCTGTCGCAACGCGGTTGACGAACACGACAATGGCACGGCGGTCTTCGTTGATCAGCCCCGATGCAGCCTCAGCCAAAGCTCCGGCCAACACATTGCTGGCCTGCTTTCCCTTGGCTCTTTCAACCGTCTTCAGGGTCGCGGGCTTGTGCGCCAATTGGCGCTTACCCAGCGAGTGGGTGGAATCGCGGCGTTCGTCGGACCGGTCCTCGAATACATCCGCTATTCCCGGCGGCGGTGTGGCCGACATCACCACGGGGAAAAATGGACGCCCGAGCGGAGCATGTGCCCATGTCTGAAAACGTCGAACGGCTTGCAGGGTCTGTAGAAACGGCTGCGCACAGTGCGCCTCGTCGAGCAGGACCAGGCTGTCGTTGGCGACAAGTCCCGCGTAAATCGGCCACGTGCCGGACCCGCGTCCATAGGCGCGGAACAACAGGCGGGAGCCGATCTGATCAACGGTTGACGCTACCACCGTTGGTTGCAGCGGATTGCCTGCCCACGCTTCCGACCGGTACATGCCGCCACGCAATACGTGGTAAGCCAGCGGTCGTTCGTGATGGTAGTTCGTCGTCTCGCCAAGGGCGATCTTCCGGAGATTGTCCGCAACGGTCTTCAGAATGCCCTCGTTGGCGCTCTTCAGTTTCTCGGCCAATCGGCGGGCGCGATCATACGCCTCGTCCACGATCACGCGCCGATCCACCACGAAGAAGATACGGCGAGGCGCGGTGATGGTCTGCTTCCGGGCCAGCCGGGAAGCCTGGGCCGCCAACGCGAAGACCCCGATATCCAGGCATGCGGTCTTGCCGGACGCCGTCGGCAGAGCAATGGCCTCGGGCCAGGGCGAGTTTGTTCCCTCCAGCACTCTCTTCGCCAAGTCCTGCTGCCAAGCGAAGGGTGGCCTGTCCCACAACGCACTGAAGAATCCAGCGAAGTCTTTGGCGTTCAACTCACTCATGGTTGTCGCCCCGGTCATCCATGGGGCGGCAAAGTCCATATCCCCTGAACCGACCGGCACCGACAAGCAAGGGTCCGCGCACCGGTTCGTCAAAGACGATCACCGCATGGTTGTGGCTCCGTTTGCTGCCATCGTTCTTGCGCGTCAATTGCGGATATTCCCTGGCATGCGGTACGCCCTCGACCAGCGAAACCGGATGCAGCAGCACCTCGCGTGGGCGTGGCAAGCCAATGTGAAGACACGCCTCCTTCACGCTCTCTGCCGCCCGTTCCCACTTGTCCTTGCCATCGAAATGCCGGTTCAAAACCACTGGGGTCACGGTCGCCCAAACGCGCGATGGTCGTGTCCAAGTGTCCGGTATAAGATTGGACGGTGGGCGTTCGCGCGTCTCCATCTCGACGGCGCATTCGAACCATTGACCGTCAAACAAGCGGTGCCCGCACGGCAAGCCCGTAGCCGAATCGTGTAGAAAAGGTT
This sequence comes from Dehalococcoidia bacterium, assembly GCA_047516345.1. Lineage (GTDB taxonomy): Bacteria > Chloroflexota > Dehalococcoidia > Lucifugimonadales > Lucifugimonadaceae. The sequence continues at coordinate 2,940 of JAKZUY010000035.1, forward strand.
CGAGGCAGTCCCCGGTCTCCTGCTGATCCAAGCCCGACGGCAGGACTAGAGCCAAGCCCATGATTCGGCCGTCGGCATGTTCCGAACCGACGAAGGGGAGGGGAGTCAATGCAACGTGCGGTGCAGTGGTGGGCTTACCGTCCAAGCCATGGCCGCTGAACCACGCGGGTGGCGGTTGTTCGGGGCACATTCCCATCAACAAGCCGCGCAGGGCCATGGTCAGCTTGAGCGTCGCGGGCAGGGATACCTGTTTCCCTTTGATGCCGAGGACGATGAAGCGTGGATCGAAAACCGACTGGGGTATAGCCATGGGACCTGCTTCTCCCGGTCGATCGTATCCCTGCCAGCGGCCGGGCGGCGGGCGCAGACTCACGGGTTGACCGTTGGGGAAACGGTCTTTTAAACCCGCTTTCAACTCCTTGATGTATTGCCTTTGCTCGCGAGGACTTCGCCTGTTACTCGATCCACTTCCCCCTTGCTTCGCCGCAGCAAGGCGATTTCGGATGGTGTCAACATCCGGGGAGCGGGTGAGGTACCGAGCCTCTGATTGAGTAAGGCAATCGAAGGTGTGCCCGAAGTGTTCATGCCACCACGTTTCGAAATTCGGTCCGTGTCGTTGTCGGAGTTCATGCAGTTGCTCCTTTGAGGGGTCTAGCTTAGCGGAGTACGGTTTGCCGGTCAGCGCAATAGCCCCGACGGCCTTGCCTCCCTTTTTCTCGATCCAGCCGCGCAGATTCGCCAAGGTGCCGCCCTGCCCGATGAAATCGTCCACCATCACGTATTCGCAGCCCTTGTTGATATCGCCCTCGAAGTGGGCTTGGCGAGCAAGGCGACCATAACCATCAGCGCCCGTGTGGGAGACGACGTTCGACTGTACAATAGCCATCTCGCGAGGGATACTGAGTCGCTCGTTTAGCAATCTCGTCAAGGCAGCAGGAATTGCATTGACCCCTTGGCGCTCGTAGGCATGGGCACTGACCAGCACGGGCTTGCCGCTTTCACTGACCTCCGAGATCATTGCCCGAACCGCGGCGATCGCCGTTTCATCGACCAAACTGTTGACAAGGTTCGCGGCGGCTACTGTGTCGCCTGCTTTTGCGCCCGAATATTCTGGATGCTGTCTGGTCCTGGATTCGTCGGTCAGAAAAACCGCGTCCGCAAATCCCTTCCAGGCTGCCCTTGGGGGGTGCGTCATCGTCTTGGCGTGAGACTCTGCATCCGCAATTTCGCCACGAAGATCGTGGTATTGGATCCACGCGTCGCGATTACAAGACCGGATAAGCCAGTCAAGCCGCCCGGTAGAGGGTACTCGTAATCGGTGTTTGGCGATTCCTTCGGTCGGCTCCCAGGTCACAGCGACATCGCCGTTCTCCTCCAACCATACTTGCACAAAGGATGCGGAATGTCCCACATGAGTTACCTTGGCGGCCAGCCGTTCCAAGGCGCCGCGATGCACACGAAACTCGACCTCTGGCCAAATCAGATGCACCGTCGGGTCGTGGGGGATAGCAACCGGAAAACCCCGGGGCTGGCGCGTCCGATGCTCGGGAAGCTGGGCCAGTCCCGCGGTCTTTAGTTTGGCAAGGTCTC
>JAKZUY010000036.1:0-4687 GCA_047516345.1 Dehalococcoidia bacterium
CGTTCTTGCGCAGGGCCTTGACGGTCTCGCGGGCGATAACCCTGTTGCCGATGGCAGCCTGAATGGGCACTTCGAACATCTGGCGAGGGATCAACTCTTTCAGCTTCCGTGCCAGTTTGCGGCCCTGCGGCAGCGCATCACCCCTGTGAGTTATGAGCGACAACGCATCCACCGGCTCCTGGTTCACCATCACGTCGAGCTTTACGAGTTCGGCTGTGCGATAGCCGATCAGCGAGTAGTCCATCGACGCGTAGCCCTGCGTCCTGGCCTTCAACTGGTCGTGAAAGTCCACCAGGATCTCCGAAAGCGGCGCCTCATACTCCAGGTGAACCCTCGCGTCCCGGGCCGGCGCGTCTGCTCCGCCGTGTGATGCGTGCAAGTACTCCATTGTCTTGAATGCGCCGCGCTTGCCTGTTACCAACTCCATAATCGGCCCGATGTATCGAGCCGGGGCAATTACAGAGATCTCCACCCACGGCTCTTGAATATCGGAGATGTTCTGGGCGGGTGGCATACGAGACGGGTTGGCCACTTCCAGTTTCGTAAGGTCCGTCAAAGTGATCTGGTATTTCACGCTTGGCGCCGTGGCGATCAGGGCTTGGCCGTATTCCCGTTCGAGCCGTTCCTGTATTACGTCCATGTGCAAAAGCCCGAGGAAGCCGCACCTGAACCCAAACCCGAGGGCTGCGGACGACTCGGGTTCGAAGACGAGCGCCGGATCGTTCAGTTGCAACTTCTCCAGAGCATCCCGCAACTCGGGGTATGACTCCCCATCGGATGGATAAAGTCCTGAGAACACCATCGACTTCAACGGCCGGTATCCAGTCAACGGCGTTGTCGCTGGCCGCCGGCGCGCGGTCAGAGTGTCCCCCACTCGACAGTCCCGCACGTTCTTCAGGCCGGTGGCCGTGTATCCCACTTGCCCTGTCGAAAGACCCCCTGACTTCTGCGGCGAGGGTGAGAAATACCCCGTTTCGAGCACGTCCGCGGTAACTCCGGTGCCCATCAACTGGGCGATTTCGTCCGATTTCAACTCCCCGTCCACCACACGGACGTATGCCACCACGCCCTTATAGGAGTCGTAACGGGAATCGAATATCAGAGCGCGGAGCGGGGCTGCCGGCTCACCGCGCGGCGGTCCGATCTGAGCGACGATGGCCTCCAGTAGGTCCGCAACGCCCTCGCCCGTCTTGGCCGATACGCGGTAGATTTCACTTTCCTCAAATCCAAACGCCTGCTCAATCTCGGTGGTTACACGCTCAGGCTCGGCGGCGGGAAGGTCGAGCTTGTTTATCACAGGGATGATCACGAGATCGTGTTCCATGGCCAGGTAGACGTTGGCCATCGTCTGGGCCTGAATCCCCTGCGCGGCGTCCACTAGCAACAACGCTCCCTCGCACGCGGCAAGAGATCGAGAGACCTCGTAAGTGAAGTCCACGTGCCCCGGCGTATCGATCAGGTTCAATTCGTATCGTTGACCATCGTTCGCTGTGTAGGAGAGCCTGACCGCCTGCGCCTTTATCGTGATCCCGCGCTCGCGCTCGAGGTCCATGGTGTCGAGGTGCTGCTCAGTCAGATCGCGCGCCTGGACCGCACCGGTAATCTGCATCAGCCTGTCGGCCAGGGTCGATTTGCCATGGTCGATGTGGGCGATGATGCAGAAATTGCGTATGAAGGACTTATCCATATAGACCATTCTAGAAGTGTGGCGGAAGGAATTACGGTCGATGGGCTACCCGATTCCCACAATGCCAGCACGGGTTCCGGCGACGCGGGTGAGGCTCCGTTCGGGACAAAGACCCGTTTGCGGTGATTTCTGTGGGGCGATCCCGGTCGCTTCACCGCGACCATTACAATTCACACCACGCCAATTCGATGTCACCCCGGAGGACCCGCACGATGACGACAGGCATAAAGACCGAAATAAACGTCGACTCCGTGATGCGGGACGGCACAATACTTCGCGCTGACGTGTATAGGCCTGACAGAACAGGTCCTCATCCGACGATTCTGGTCAGGACACCCTACAACAAGGGTCGGGACATACTGATCGAGGAGGCCGAAATCCTGGCGCGCAACGGTTACGCCGTGATGCTTCAGGACATCAGGGGACGGTTCGAATCCGATGGTGAATTTATACCGCAATTCATGCCGGACGGTTATGAAGGCCCGGACGGGTATGACAGCGTCGAATGGGCCGCGGCTCAGCCATGGTCTAACGGCAAAGTAGGCACGCTCGGCAACTCCTACAACGCCTGGACGCAGTGGAGGTTGGCGCCTACCCGCCCGCCTCATCTGGTGGCGATGTGGGCGTCGGGCATGGGTCCGACTCACCACGATTGGGAGGTCGGCGGTGTGTTCCGGCCGGGCCGCGCCCTGCAGTGGTTAACCGGTACGATCGGGCCCGACACGCAACGCCGTCTGCCCGCGCCAGCCGGGCCTGAAACTGTCCAGGAGTGGGAACGGCATCACGTGGAGAATCGAGAGAAGTGGCTCTGGTTTTTACCATTTGAAGACTTGCCAGAAGAGGCGGTCGGCGCCCTCGGCCCGCAGTTTCACTACTGGCTGGCGAACCACCACAAGCGTATCTTCGACTTTTCTTCTGATTTCAGCGAAATCGACGTGCCGGTCTTCCACCGAACAGGATGGTATGACCGGTTGGTCGGTACCGTCGGGATGTTCTCTGGTCTGAGATCGTCCGCGCGTTCCCAACAGGCACGCTCGGCACAGCGGCTGATCGTGGGACCCTGGGGTCATCAGACTGAAAATGACCGGATACTTGGCGACGTCGACTTTGGCCCAAATGCCGAGGTACCCCACATGGACCTGGTCCTCGAATGGTTCGACCACTGGCTGAAGGGCGCTCAAAATGGCGCAATGGACCGGCCCCCCGCCAGGCTCTACGTGATCGGCGCCGACAGGTGGCGAACAGCGGATGAATGGCCACCATCCAACGCATTCGACATGGAACTGTTCCTCCACAGCGGGGGCTCCGCAAACACCCCGGCCGGCGATGGCTCGCTTTCTCCCATCGGTCCCACTGCAGAGCCAAGCGATGGCTTTACATACGACCCGCGAGATCCGGTCATGACCTTGTACGACGCAAACGGCCACGACGCGCCAAGAGACCACCGGCTATTGAAACATCGCCGGGATCTGCTCGTGTATCAGACCGATCCGCTGGAGCACGGGGTAGAAATTTGCGGCTACCCTAAAGTCTCGCTGTGGGCGGCTTCTTCGGCAATCGACACGGACTTCATCGTCAGGCTCATCGACGTACATCCGGACGGATTCGCCCAGAACATCTCATACGGGATAGTCCGGGCGCGGTGGCGAAACGGGTTCGAACGCCCTGAATCCCTCTCACCCGGCGTTCCGACCGAATTCGAAATAGCCATGCTGCCGACTAGCGCGTTGTTCAAACCGGGCCACCGGATTCGGCTGGACGTAACGAGCAGCGACTTCCCGAACTTCGACCGCAACCACAACACCGGCGGCGACGACTGGCGGGAGTCAGCCCTCGAATTGGCTCACCAAACGGTTTTGCACAACACAGATCACGCCTCCCGTTTGTTCCTTCCGGTCATTGACTAGTGATGGGTTGTTGCCGACACACGCCAAGTTGACCGGTCGGTTTTGGACGACTGCGTCGTTTCTGAACGCGTTAGCTCGCGCCGGGCTATTTAACGCGAACGTGCCGGTCGCGCCGCCGTGGGCTTACTGATAGAGGTCAGTCGAGGGGAAAAACGCGGTCCACGCGAACCAAAATAGCTCGCGGCCGTGAAGCCTGGGCAGAGTCAGTTCGTTGTCTGCGCCAAACAGCCCTTCTTCTCTGACAAGCCACACGCCGCCGTGCTGATCGACGACCTCGTCAGGATTGGCGCCGGGTGTGAACACGTTGCCTTGTGGGTCGTATGCCCGTACGGCCCCGGCGCCAGGGATGCCCACAAGTACCACGGACTGGTCGCCCACGCGGTCATTAACGACCTGCCGTTCGGTAACCAGGCTTACGGGATACGCCCTCGCCTGCTCGTCGAAAGACAGGCCCAACACCCTGTCCTTAATCTGCAACCGTTCGTCGTCTACAAACGTAGGGAACATCTTTCCCGGGTCTCTGAAGTAGTTGTAGTAAGCGGACCCCGGCTCGCCGGGCGCCAGGTAGCTGCGGCGATAACCCGTATCGAGCGACAAGACAGTCGAATCGGGATGCTCGGCCACCCATTGCTCCCAGGTCAAAACAGTCACCGGCAGCGTAGGGGCCCTCAATCCGGAACCCACCAATTCGCCGATTACGGGCTCTCCGGTCAGGGAGTGCCACATCGTGTTCGTGAATCTGTCGTACATCAACTTGTTGCTCTGCCAAAGCCATCCTGATGTACCAAATGACCAGATTTTGTCATCGAATTCGGCGTCGTAAACGATGCCCAGTCCGCAGAGAGTTCAGAACACGACGGATATGTGTTTGCCTCCGACGATGTCATTCGATAATTCGTGCCAGGCCATGATTCGCCACGGGTAGGCCCTTGCCTCGCCATTCACCACGACACCGAACACCGGTTCATCCGGTTTCAGGTAGCCGGCCTCGGACGCAGGGATCACTTTCGGGTTTTCAAGCGGCGGTATACCGTCCCTGAGCACGCCGCCCCACATCGGCGACCAAAGCGGGATGGTGTGCGGCACACCCTCA
>JAKZUY010000037.1:0-3033 GCA_047516345.1 Dehalococcoidia bacterium
CCTCGGGCCCTTAGCTCAGCTGGCAGAGCATCGGACTTTTAATCCGCAGGTCGTGGGTTCGAATCCCACAGGGCCCACCAATTACAGGCCGCGCTGACGAGGAAGATTTCCCGAAATGCAAGAACTGCATCCGCGGCTCTCGCGGTTGATCCGTGGCCCCCCATCGGACGGGCGCTCCTTGAAGTTGCAGCCATAGTAGCAATGGTTTTTTCGGCCGCAGAGAAACTGATGAGAGCCACCCACGGTACAGATGCCGTGGGCGTAACCAGCAGGCCGGTGGGAAGTCCGGCTAGTGATTGGTCAGCTGAAATCCAGGGTGCTGCTGCCTGTTTAACCTGATTGCCGACCGCGAAATGGCCTGCCACCATGCCCGTCGCGACGAAAAGATACCGGGATTGCAGGACACCCTGCCGCCGACTTCTCTCAATTGCGTTTGAACCAAGGTGTAACTGAAGGCATCAACTCGCCAGGTACGCATCTCGCCAGAAAGTAGAGGATCCGGGAAGCTGAATCCCTGAAGCTAGTTCCGCCCCGGACCACATCCCACTGGCTGCCGCCTCGCGTGGAGGTTTCTACGGCCAGATGGCGTTCATGCGCCAGGCATCAAACGAGCGGAGTGCAGCTCGACCGCCGCGGGCGTAGGCGCGCACTTCGACGCTGTCCGGGCGAGTGGGGTAGATGCGCTTGCCGACGTAGTGACGGCGATCGGCTATGACCTCAACGACACTGCGATCAACAAAGATGCGGAGTTCGACGGGGTTCCCGTATGGAACTTCGAACGCGCAACGCTGCGATTCGCGGTTGCTGACATCGGGACTCATGCTCGACCGTGAGACGTCCAGAATGAGCTCCCGCATCGGCGCCACCCGGCCGGGGCGGACATGACTCCTACCGGGGTTAGTATTGAAGCGGACCAGCGTCTCTTCTTCGCCATCCGGCGAGCTGCGTACTTTCAGTCCGATTTCCTCGGCGTCGTCCCATTCGAGCACCGTCCTCATCTCGAGGGAGTCCCCAGATATGTCGAGGCGCACGTCGCCCCCGGCCGGGACCTGCACATCCCTTAAGGACAGATGATCTGAACGCAGGACCTCGAGCTCCGGCACCGGGTCGAGCAGCAGTTCTGAGTCTTCGGAGAGTGACAGCACCATCGGCAGGGCGCATATGCCCGCCCATCCGGATGCTATCAGCGCGTACTTGAAGCGAGCCTCGGAGAAACGGCCAAAGAGAATACGACGACCGCGGTCGTCGAGCAGCGTCTGCCCTTCGCAATACGCGCCGGTGCGGCGGCTCTCGGCGAAGGCCAGGCGCTTGTGACGTTCGGGTGTGAAGCGTTGATCGGTGTAGCTGCCGACATAGAACTGAGCCCCGCGCGCATGACTGGCGAAAGACAGTATCGCCTTGCCATCCAGCATGAAGAAATCAGGGACGGCGCAGTCCTCGCCCGGATGAGTGAACTCTCCGCCGATATAGAAGGGGTGCCGGTACTGCCAGCGGGCCATGTCTGTCGAACTGAACAGATACGCGGTATCGCGCGACTGGTGGCTGTTGCCCGTCAATGCGTAGTACACGCCGTCTTCCACCCAGCCGCTGGGGGCGCCGGTAACGACGAAATCGGCACCAGGTCCAGGGTCGGGGATGATGGGGTTGGCCGGATGCTTCTCCCAGTCTACGAGCATGTCGTCGGTGCTGGTCGCGAGGCAGATACCGCCAGGCACGCCGTGGTAGATGTGAGTCGGCACGCCGTCGGCGTTGACGAACGCGGTGCCGCTGTAGCAATGGAGGCGATCTGGACCGTCAGGACCAGGCGACAACGCGATGGGGTGATCAGTCCAATGGACGAGGTCTTCGCTCGAGGCGTGGCCCCAGTGGATGTTGCCATGCCAGGGACCATCCGGATTGTGCTGGTAGAAGAGATGGTAGCGCCCCTTCCAATAGATCGTGCCATTGGGGTCGTTCATCCATTTGGACGGCGGCTGGTAGTGGTAGGCAGGACGCCAAGGGTCGGCGGCGAGGGGAATGCGGTCCGGGTGGTACCCGATTGACATAGACCCGGCGGGCGGTGCAGGCTCGATTCTTGATCGCTGATTCGGCCGCATGCTATGTCTCAGGACAATCGCTTATACATGGTGGTGTCCGCGGCAATGTAGTTCTCCTCAATCCGGAGGCCATCGCGGAAACGTCACTCGGAGAGCCGAAACGGCAGTGGGCAACCGGCCGCACATGCTATCACGTGTCGTCAGCCAGCAAATATGTGACATTTTGGGGAATCGTCACGAGGCCGACATGACGACGGTCGTCCACCCGCACGGATGACCTCAGACTGGACTTTGTGACGGCGCATTGGTTCGCGACAAAATAGACGACTCGGCGGTAAGGAGGTAGCTCATGGCAATCGATCCGGGAAGTACCAGTAGTGCACATATTATCGCCGGCGGTGTCGAGCAGCCGCGGGCGATTTCGCTAGACGAAGCGGAAGAGATCGCCGGTCAGGTCCAGGAGCTGATCAAGGCGGGAGAAGAACACTCCGCCTGGGAGATGATCCGGTACCTGCACCCTGTGGACATGGGGAGCATAGTGGCGGGGCTGCCTCGCGCCAGCAGAGGCGCATTGGTCCGCGTGATGTCACCGGAAACAATTGCATGGATGCTGAGGCAAATGAACCCGGTCGAAGCCGGGCGAGTTGGGACCCGACTCGGTTCCCGGATGCTCACGTTCGTAATTGGCCAGGTCCATCCGGATCAGGCGCTGGCGATTTTGCGGCGTCTCCCCATCCCACGCGCACACGAAGTTGCCGAATCACTGGACCGGCCTCTGCCAGACACGGAAATCCTCACCCACGAACCGGACACTGCGGGAGCCCTAATGGTCGAACAGCTTCCTACGGTCGGGATCGACGGCCTTCGTTAATACGAACGTGCTTGTCCGGCACCTCACCGGGGATCCACCCGCGCAGGCCCGGCTGGCGACTCGCTACCTCAAACAGGTGGAGCAGTTGCTGCTGCCGGATCTCATCCTCGCTGAGGTCGCGTACGT
>JAKZUY010000038.1:0-2612 GCA_047516345.1 Dehalococcoidia bacterium
CCCTCGTAGGTCACCTCGATGATCATGTCTCCGCCGAAGAGAAACGGCGGCATCGCCTCCAGCAGTTCCGGCCGGCCATAGAGCACGCCTATGCCGGTGGGGCCAAGCATCTTGTGTGCCGAAAAGGCCAGGAAGTCGCAGCCGAGCGACTGCACGTCGATCGGCATGTGCGGCACGGACTGGGCGGCATCGATCAACACCACCGCGCCCACCGAGCGGGCCAGGGCCGCCAGTTCATGCACCGGATTGATGACACCGAGCACGTTTGAAACGTGGACAGCGGCCACGATCTTCGTGCGGTCGTCGATAAGATTCTCGGCGGCCTCCATCCGGAGCGTGCCGTCATCGCCTATCGGAATGTAGCGGAGTTCCGCTCCGGTCTGCTCGGCAAGCTGTTGCCACGGCACAATGTTTGAATGGTGCTCCATGGCGGTTGTTACGATGTTGTCGCCAGCCTTCACGTTGGCGCGACCCCAGGTTTGAGCGACCAGGTTGATCGACTCGCTGGTGTTCCTTGTCCATATCACCGACTCGGGACACGGGGCGTTGATGAACCGCTGCACCTTTGTCCGCGCAAGCTCGTACATGTCGGTTGACTCGATGCTCAGCGTGTGGACGCCGCGATGAACGTTGGCGTTGTTTTGCTCGTAGAAATCGACGAGCGCGTCGATCACCTGGCGGGGCTTTTGGGTGGTGGCCGCGTTGTCCAGATAGACGAGCGGGTGTCCGTTGACCTCCCGCTTGAGTATGGGGAAGTCCTGCCGTATGAGTTCTACGTCCAGCAAAGTCGTGCCTGATTCGCCCGCGACTTAACGCAGGCCCGCGGAAAACCCTGGCAGCAGCCGGTCTGTCGCCCGTTCCACGTATTCCCGCAACGCCTGTGGCCTGAACTCTTCAACGATCTCGGACGCAAATCCCCTGATGAGCATCGCAGCAGCCGTGTCGCGGTCCACGCCGCGCGACTCCATGTAGAACAACGCGTTTTCGTCCACGTGACCGGCTGTGGCCCCGTGGAAACACTGCACGTCGTCGGCATAGATTTCAAGGCTGGGCATCGTGTCGATCTCGGCGCCCTTCGAAAGTAGGAGGTTCAGGTCTTTCTGATCGGCGTACGACTTCTGGGCGTCTCGCTCGACAAGCACCTTGCCGCTGAACACCGCACGTGATCTGCCGGCGAGGATGCCCTTGTAAAACTGATGACTCGTGCCGTTCGGCTTGGCGTGAGTCGTGCTGATGTGGTTGTCCAGGTGTTGGCGATTTGTCGTCATATACAGGCCGTGAAGCGTACATTCGGAGCCCGGACCGTCAAGCAGGACGTGCAAGTCGTTCCTCCCGATTGCCGGACCGGTGGCGAACGAGATGGACCGGAGATTGGAGTCCGAGGACTGGTGGACCCGCGTGACGCCGATGTGGAACGTGCTCTCGTTCTCGGTCAGTATCCGGTAGTGATCGACCTGAGCGCCATCTTCCAGGACCATTTCGACGACACTGTCCGTGAACTGCCGTTTTTCGCCAAGGCTGGAGTACGTCTCTATCAACGTCAGTCGGCTCCCGCGGCCGACGACCACCAGCGCCCTCGGGTACGCCGCCCGATCGGCTTCAACATTTGTGTTCACGTGAGCAATATGTACCGGAACGTCTAATTCTGTTCCTTCCGGCACGTGCACAAACGCTCCGTGGTCCACGAACGCGGTATTGAGGGCCGTGAACGCATCGTCTTCAACCACAGCGAGTTGGCCGAACTGACTTTCCAGCAGGCCGCGGTTCGCCCCGACTACGTCGGAAAAATTGGCTACGTCCAGACCATCGACGGGCGCTGAAGAAAGCGACTCGACGTATCTCCCATCTACGAACAGCAACGTGTGCCACGAATCGTCCCACGGCGCAGCAGCCCTGATTTCTCCGGCGGTCACAGCCGATGAGGCGCTCACTGCGCCGAACTGGAACGGAACCCGATCCACTGGGCGGACGGTGGTGTACTTCCACTCCTCATTTCCGCGGCGCGCGACGGGAAAACCCATTCGTGCGAACTGGGCCCAGGCCCTCTCCCGTAGCGGGGCAAGCCATGCCGCTCCATTTTGCGATGCGGAAGCGGCCAGCGCCCGATAGTCGGCAAGATACCGGTCGCCGTGGGTAGCCGCGAGTGTAGTTTGCTGATCTACGACCATGGTGCGCCCCTGCAAGGGCAATGCCCCCGCAACTAACGCAGCGCCGGATCCGGCATGAATGATTCGTAACCGGTTGTTTCGACTTTGTGCGCCATTTCGGCGCCGCCCGAGCGAACGATCCGGCCGTCGATCAGGATGTGAACAAAGTCGGGTGTGATGTGATTCAGAATCCGTTGATAGTGGGTAACCAGGACGAACGCCCTGTCGGGTCGGCGCATCTGGTTGACTCCTGCGGCGACCACTCGCAGCGCGTCCACATCGAGCCCGGAGTCGGTTTCATCTAGTATGGCAAGCCGCGGTTCCAGGACCATCAGCTGCAACATCTCGTGGCGCTTCTTCTCGCCGCCCGAAAACCCTTCATTCAACGATCTTTTGATGAGGTCGGGGTCTATCTTCACGCGATCGGCAGACTCGTCGAACAACCGTGAAAATGCGCGCACGCTC
>JAKZUY010000039.1:0-2937 GCA_047516345.1 Dehalococcoidia bacterium
CGACGGAGCTCGATTGCGACTTCCGATAGGTCTTGGTCTTGGCTGAAGACCACGGCCACATCGTACTCGCGACGGTACGCCAACGTGATGAGATCTATCGCGATGCGGACGTCGATGCCCTTCTCTCTCGCTTGGCGACGCGTGAGCGTTCCACCGTCCAAGGGGATGGTCTCGTTGCGGTATCGAAGCGGGCGGCTGAAGGTACGAACACCTTGACGACTTATTGCCAGGAGCTTCCTTGACCAGAAGTTGTGCCACTTCGCGTTGTCGCGGGCATCTGGAACGCCCGTGTAGAATCGAGCGCCACTGAGGAGCAACCCGGCCCTCTCGCAGACCACACGAGAGAGTTTTCCCGACGTCGTAATTGGGATGTGAGCAGCCGAACGTATCCTTGACGCAGCGGTAGAGGTTCTGCCCGTCGACGAACGTGATGGCCCGTTTGGAGGCGGGCTCTGGAGGGCCGTTGGGCGGCACAGGCGAGGGCAAAAGAAAACCCCGCCGGGGGCCTTGCGACCATGTCCAGCGGGGACCAATTTCAACGCCCAATTAGCGTACGGGGTGCCTGGGCGGCCTGTCAAGTGGTGCGGACGCTCGTGGGTTTTCCAGAAACGCGGGCGGCGCCGCGGGCAGGGGGTCGACAGGTCGAGCGGCGCGTGGTGCGGTCAACCACGGGCTGCCCATGTGGGCGGTCACCCGCTCGACGCCGGCTGAGATCCAGGAGGGGCTACAGGCCGGTGGGCTTCGGTCCGGGCGGTGCGAGCGGGTTGTTCGGTCGCGGATGCGGGCTGCGCGGACTTGGCTCTCGCGGGGGGCGGACGGCGCGTCTGCCACGGCGCTTGCGGGCCACCGTCACGACGACGCTGCTTTCAGTCCGGATTCGACCCAACGAATAGTACATCAGGGAATGACCGACGCGGAATGAGCAGTGGGTTTCCCAGGATGCGCTTCCGGCGGCTTGGCATGTTGACATAGGCCCGCAATTTCTTCCCCTGTGGTGCTGTCACTAACACAACGTATTGCTCTTCTGGTGTGCCTTTCTCCTTCTGGCGGCGTTCGACCAGTTCTTGGAGCTGTTGGAACTGGATGCAGGCAATTTCTCGGTCTTTGACGCACACTAGGGCGATAAACGTGTTCGCCGTCTGACTGGCGATTGCAGCTAGTTCTTCCATGTGGCTGGAAGCGAATGTAAAAGGGTATTCACCGAGGGCCGAAGGCTTGGATGCGTACTTCAGAAAGATTCCGAGGTTGTCATTTATTCGGTATGCACTGCGGGATCTCTGGCCTGAGACATCCATTGAATTTATGGCCGTGAAAGTTGGATGCTCGGTAATCTGCAGCAGTGCAGCTCCGTGATACATGTGATTATCGTCTATTTTCATGGGTCGAAATCCCTTCTCCTTGGTGCAGCGCCTCCGCGATATTGCGGAAGACGGTGTCGACGATGACTTCGGCGCGCTTCTTCGTGAGGCCAGAGGTGGGCTTCGAGTTACTGGAGGGTGAGCTTCATTCGTCGGGCCACCCTCGCGGTGGCCGTGCTGCGCTCCGGATTGCGGCCTTTATCGAGGCGTTCGTGGACCCAGTCGGGGGCGGGATTGTCGCTGAAGGCTTCCGGCGGAGCCTTGCCGCAAGCCTGTTCGTCGGGGTTCGTGATCACTTCCATGAGCGCTCCCGGCGTGCCAGCCCTTCGGTCGGGGCCTGGCGGCAGTTGTATTGTCTCTCAGATGGGCTTCCAACGTCCGGCGCCCCGGATCCGTTCGATCGTTTCGGTCTCGGGGCAGGCGTCGCCCCCAAGCACTGCCTGTCCGAGGAACGAGAGGTCCTCGATCGTCAGCGGGGTTGTACCCGGTGTGTTCGACGCACACGTTGACGTGGCGGCTCGAACGGCGTTCTTCGTTGTTGTGTACGTGGCCGTGCAGGTTGATCCAGCCGGCCGGGATCTCATCGAGAGGCACGTGGGTCAACACCATGGGCGGGTCAGTTTCGAACGTTGCCATCGGACAGACCTCGTCGTGCCCGTGGCTTCTGATTTTGCCGGTCTTCTTGTCGACCTCGTGGTTGCCCGCGACGAGTATCTTGTGTCCCGGGGCGGTCTTCACCGCTTTCAGGAGCTTGCCGGTCAGGCGGCCGGACAGCGCGACGTCTCCACCGTTGATGACGGTGGCGCTGTCGTCGGCGTGGTCGTGCCACGCCTTCATGAGGCTTCTGTCCATGGCGTCGGCGTTCTCGAACGGTCTGGAGCAGTACCGGATGATGTTCGCGTGCCGGAGGTGGAGGTCGGACCAGATCAGGATGGGCGTGTCCCCGGGCACGATCACCCGGGTCGGCTGGGTCCTGGCGTACTCGAGCAGGACGGTGAGCGCCCGTTGGCGCTTGGCTCTCGTGCGGTGCTCGATCGTGCTCTCGATCGATGCGACGTGAAGTTCTTCGATGGTCATGGCTGTTCTGCTCTTCAGACGGCCCGGGCGTCCCCGGGCGGTTCCTTGGAGAGGGCCGGATTCGGTCGTTTCGGGTCGGGCGAAGGACGTGTCAGATCGCCTGATCGCGGGGTAAACGACATATTGGCGCGACTCTTGCACTTCTTGAGCCGTTGTGGAGCCTTTTCGGGCGTCCTGGCCGAAAAGGCGAAAGTTGTCGTCGTTTCGACGTAGTGGCGGGCATCGGATCGGTCGCTTGGCGGGCCCCGGCGCCGCGGGTCTGTGGCGGGTTTGGAGGCTGCAGCAGGCGTTGAGGGCGTGCTGCAGCCGAACTCGATGGCGGCGGTCCGCGTTCACCCCCGCCGACGGGCCGTCCTTCCATCGGGCGGCCTCGGCCAGGTGCACGTGCACGTCCGTCGTATCGTCGAACCTGGCAGCGCCGACGAGGCGCTCTGCGTGCGAGCGCACCCACGTCATCGCGACGTTCGCCGACTCCCTCGTCATCGGCCCCACCGTTCCGGTG
>JAKZUY010000040.1:0-8932 GCA_047516345.1 Dehalococcoidia bacterium
GTTCTTGGGGAACAGGGGTCGGAGGGGCCGGTCTATCAGTCGGCAGTTAAGTATGGCCTCTGTATTGGGTCGTCCTTCCCTCTTGAAAAAGCCGCCCGGCAATTTACCTGCCGCGTACGCCTTTTCTGCCACGTCGATGGTGAGGGGGAGGAAGTCGATGCCCGTTCGGGGCTTCTTGCTTGCCGTGGCGGTGACCAGTAAAAAGGTGTCTCCGTAACGGGCGGTGACGGCGCCACCCGCCAAACCGGCAATCCTGCCCGTTTCCAATTCGAGCACGCGCCCGCCCAGTTCCATTTCAAACTTCGAAATCATATTGTTTTCTGTCTCCAAAAATCTCGCGCACACCCGCAATGTGGGGTGGCTACTTGAACAAAAAAAGAACGCTCCGGGAACGGGGCGTTCTTGCTTACCTGCGGAGGCCTAGCCTGCTTATCAGCGTGCGGTACCGGTTAACGTCTTCCCGGCTCAGGTAGTTGAGGAGCCGGCGGCGCTTGCCCACGAGTTTGAGCAAACCTCGGCGGCCGGCCTGGTCGTGCTTGTGCCGGCGGAAGTGCTCAGTCAGTTCGTTGATTCGGGCGGTAATAACGGCAATCTGAACTTCAGGTGACCCTGTGTCAGTTGGGTGGGTTCGGTTCTCCTCAATTACGGCGGCGCGTGTGGACTGGTCCAAGGTGCTTGGAAATCTCCGTATCAATCTATGACTGGTGCGTTCAAAGGGCTTTTGTACCCTGCGCGGCCTGACTGTTTAATGCCTTCACTCGTCTTTCGTCACCTAGAAGGATACCACGCGAGCAGGCCTGGGGCAGTTCGCCTTCGATGGCGCGGCGGCGACGGACTTACGGGGCGTGCGCTTGACCGGCTTTGAGAGTCCGCGTAACTTGCAGACGACGCGCAGGCGAGTTCTCAAACGGTGTTGAACTTGCCCAAAGAACGCGGCAACTATCCTTGACATTGCCGAAATGCGAAGAATATGATGGGCGCCGTAGCCCCTCTTGCAGGGTGCTCAGCGCGCGCTGTATTAAACCAAAATTTATCCAGGTCCTAACCAGGCTGAGCGCGTATTTCTCGGGCAATTGAAGGCCTGCGGGGAACTGAAGGACGATACGGAGGACGAGGCCAAATGAATGGTCTGTTCCATAAAAGGTTCGCTACCTTCTTCCTGATAATTTCGACCACTCTACTGGTGGCCGTTATCGCATGTACCGGAGCACAGGGACCCCCTGGTCAGCCAGGTCTGCCTGGAGCGGCAGGATTGCCTGGAGCGCCCGGTGAATCGAGTGACCCCGGAGCCCCCGGAGTCCCGGGTAATCCCGGAGCCCCCGGAGAACCCGGAGAGCCCGGAGCCCCCGGACCCGCGGGTCCACAGGGCACAGGCGGTCCCCCCGGCCCTCCCGGTGTTCCCGGTGTCGACGGCGGCAACGGCGTTGACGGCAAGAACACGTCTCTCGTGATAATGGACGCGACTAGTGGTCAAGTTGGGCTCATTGAACTGGTTGACGATGGAGTCCCAGGTGGTCATACGACCGCCCTTGTGCTCGGCGCAGGTTTCATCGCTGGTGAGATGGTCACACTCCGTGTACGCATCCCGACCGCAGGCACATACCTACCGACAATCATCGAGTGGGACCGCGGCTTGCCGAACGGGGCTACCTACCCGGTGGAAGTGGGTCAGGCAAATGGGGCCGGCGCGATACACGCCACAATTGGCCTCAATGTGCTGGACGTACCGGACAACCCCGACATTTATCCGTTCACCTGGTACAACACAGGCCCGCTCCAGCTAGAGGCCAGAGGGGACAGAGGTTCCATCCTGTATGCCCCCTTCGTGATGGTGAACAAGAACCCCGACTAGCGGTTTAACGACCGCAGAACGGCGAAAATTCAGAAGCGCTCCGGGACCTCCGGGGCGCTTCTCTTTTTCAATAATTTCGCGCCCTGAGAGGCCGCCGGATCGGGCAGACTGACCTTCCCCAACCTGGGCGGGAAGGGATAATCCCCTCTGACCCCACTCCGGAGATCCCCCACAGCGGGCCCTCACAAGGGTCCTGTCTTAAAAATCCACCCGGTTTGACAAGCGCTGCACATCACCCGTCCTCCCCGACCCCTATCGGGGACCCACGGTGCGGTGTGAGTTCCCCCGACCCCGGCCATCACCAGTCATGCGCGACTCCGCGAGCCTTCGTCTTCCCCGACCCCGATCGGGGATCCAAAGGGCGGCATGGGTTCCCCCGGTCCCGGCCATGACCTATCATCCCCTACCTCCTCTGGCTTTCGTCTTCCCCGACCCCGACCGGGGACCCACGGGGCGGTTGGGTTATCTATTTCACAGTAATTACGGAGTTCTTCGCTGGAATGAAGCGGGGATCCGGCTTTGTGAGACAGACTCGAACATACGCCCCTCATGTGCCCGGCTGAACGTTGGGCTACCCCAACATCTGAGCGAAGCGCCCGTGAGCCCATCTGGGCGAACGCGCTAGAAGGGCTGAGCGCTCCCACAGTCGCTTGGGTGGCGTCGGGGGATGGCGGAGCTCGATGGTGGTTTCCCACTCAATCCCCATCCCGACCTAGCCTGATCTCGGGGGTAGGGATACCTGCACTGGTCACACACATCGGGCGCAAACAACAGGTGCCCTTACACGTACCCGGAGAACCATTAACTACCCAAGTCCGCACCGTTCACGGTGAGGCGCCCCCATACGTACCCGGGTGAACGCCGCCCATGGGATTTAGTGGGAAATGAGAAACCGAGGGTGACTAGCCAGCCGGGCTTACGCGCACACGGTGAATCCGGCGGCCAATAGTCGACTGAACCGTAATTACCAGGCCGTCTACCTGAACGGTGTCACCGTTCGACGGCATTTTCCCCAACTCCCGGTAGACGAGTCCGCCCACGGTGTCGAATCCTTCCGCCTCAATTCGCGTGCCCAATTTTTCGTTAAGCAGATCGATCGAGGCGCGGGCATCCATCAGCGACTCGGAATCGCTGATTCGCTGTAATTCCGGCTCTTCGACGTCGAACTCGTCAACCAATTCGCCAACGATCTCCTCTATCAGGTCCGTCACCGTCACGAGGCCGGACACACCGCCGTACTCATCGACAACGATGGCGATACTGGTCCGGCGCTCCTGAAATACCTGTAGCAGACGTTCAAGGTTCTGGGACTCCGGCACGAACATTGCCGGACGAGCCAGGTTCTGTACGAGCCCCGATTTGCCGTCTTCGTCACTACGTGCGCGGAGCAGATCTCGTGCGTATATGACACCCGTCACGTTGTCGATCGAATCTTCGTAGACCGGGATCTTGCTATACCCGCCGACGGCCATCATTTCGGTAATCGCTTCGGGGTCGGAGTTAACTGCCGCGGCGATCATATCGACGCGCGGCCGCATAATCTCACGCACCTTGACCGTGTCCATTCGAAGGACGCCGCGGATCATGCGCAGCTCTTCCTGGCCCTCCGGTATCTGCGCCGCTTCGAGCCGGTCTAGACTCTCCCGCAGGGCGGCGCTGACCTCCTCATCGCTCGCTTCCGCGCCCGTTTTGTGTCCAGTTACTACCGATGTCATTCGGGAGACCCCGGAGAGGGACGCGCCGAATCTCAGCGCAAATGCGACCGGGGAAATGACTGGCCGAAGGCCGTCTCGGAATCGGTTGCCGACTGCCGAGGACAACACCGCTGTCGCCACCCCGACGCCCAGGCTGGCCCCGCTTCCTGCGATGATTGCATCGGTTGTTACCGGAGTTCCCTCCAACGCCACGGAAAACGCGGCGGCGCCTGCCAGCAAGCCCCCGACGCGGAGAGTGTTCGCCAAGCCGCGGGCGCCAGCGTCCAGTTGTGGGAGATCCTCAGTGTCATCGGAGCCGTTGTTGGCGCGGCCGAAACCGGCCAATCCACCGCCTGCAGGGCCAAATACGGTCGTCGCCAGATTTATCAGCAGGCCGGCGAACGCGCTCAGGCCCACGATGGCCCAAGGCAGCCACGCCTCGGAGGTCATCGTTCGCCCCCGGGCGCGGCGTCCGTATCATCCGGGTCCGCCCCGGCGCTGGTACTGCATCCTGCATCTTCGAGATTCGTCATTGGGGTCACATCTCTCCTGTGGGTGACTTTCGGTCTATCTTGCGGGCCGGAACGCCGACTACCAGCTCGCCGGCCGGTACGTCATTTATCACTACGGCCCCTGCGCCGGTATGCGCGCCGCTGCCGATCTCTACCGGCGCCACGAGCATGGAGCCTGATCCTATGAACGCCCCGTCCCCGATTATGGTCTTGTGCTTGTTCGTGCCGTCGTAGTTGCATGTCACTGCGCCGGCGCCGATGTTTGCGTCTTGCCCCACCTCCGCATCGCCCACGTAGCTGAAGTGGCCGATGTGTGCGCCGGTTCGGACGACACTATTTTTGATCTCTACGAAGTTACCAACATATACCCCGTCTGCGAGTTTCGCGCCGGGGCGAAGCCGGCTCAAGGGACCCACCGACGTACTCGCGCCGATGCTGGCGCCTTCGCAGTGAGAGCTGATCACTGTCGCCCCGTCTGCGACTTCACAGTCCTTGAGCACGGTGGCGGGACCAATTTGACAATCTCTTCCGATTCGGGTGTTACCCAGGATGTGAGTACCTGGATAGATGACGCTGTCGGGGCTCGGTACAGCGTCGATGTCTATGTACGTAGTTGCCGGGTCTTTGAGCGTAACGCCGGCCTCCATCCAGCGGGTTCTGATGCGGTCCCTCATTAGCCCTTCGACGACGGCCAACTGGCTACGGTCGTTCACTCCCAACGCCTCGGCGGGATCCTCCACCTCAACGGCGGCGGCTGATCCCTCCCGAGCAGCCATTTCAAGGAGGTCCGTAAGATACTTTTCGCCACTGTTTGAGAGTTGCACTCTTTCCAGAGAGTCCCACAACCATTCCGACGCAAAGCAGTACCAACTGGTGTTGACCTCTTCGATGGCGAGGGTTTCATCGTCGGCGGCCGCTTCCTCGATGATGGCGACCGGGTCACCCGAAGAATTCCTGCGAATTCTACCCATCCCGTCGGGGGAGTCCACGCGGGCTGTCAGAACGGTCACGAGCGCGCTACTGGCGCTGTGTTCCGCTAGCAGGCGTCTTATGGAAGAAGATCTTACGAGCGGCATATCGGCCGCGCTGACGAGCACGGAGGCAGAATTTTCGCACACCTCTTGCGCTGACATCAGGGCGTCGGCCGTGCCGAACGCTTCGGGCTGCACGACTATGTTTGCGCCGATTCCGGCGGCCGTTGCCAGTTGCGGAGACTCAGCCGTCACTGGGTCGGCCACTACAACAAGCTGATTGACTCCAGCGTTTCTAATGGCAGCAGCAACGTGACTGAGCATCGGCGCCCCGCACACTTCGTGCAGCGCTTTTGGAATGCGGGACTTCATCCTGGCGCCCTTGCCGGCTGCCAGGATGACACCTGTAAAGGCGTCTGTCATTCTGCGGACCCGTCCCCCTCCGGACGCGGGTCGACGAACGGTGCGCCTGAATCCGGATCGGACAATAAAGGACGTTTACGTGGTCCAAAGATGTGGAGCACGCACGGTTTCATGGGTTTTGGGCCGGTACGAATGACGTTCTCAGCGCGTGGCGAACAAGACAATGCTAAGTATGGCGTTTCGAAAGTGTCAACCCTGTCAACAAGGGGAACCTGTGGAGCGGGCCGAATTGAAAGTTACGGGCATCCCCATTCTCGCGGGTGCGGTCACCTGGACCTTTGATATAATTTTCTAGCTTGGAGAGGTGGCTGAGTGGTTGAAAGCGCCGGTCTCGAAAACCGGTATACCCGGTTCGGGTATCGCGGGTTCGAATCCCGCCCTCTCCGCCAGGCGGTGCGACACGCGTCGGCGGCAATATCTGCTCCGGGCGTCGTGCACTTGGTTCGTGGGAGAGGTGCCGGAGCGGCCGAACGGGCGCGCCTGGAAAGCGCGTGTTCCGGGGAAGCGGAACCGCGGGTTCGAATCCCGCCCTCTCCGCCATGTCGGCCAATGAGCCGCGCCCCGTTCACCGAGTCGCCCCCTTGGACCTGCTTAGACGATGCAGACCCCGGTGCGTCAGCAACAGGGGATAACTTTGTGGGGCCTGGCGACCGCATTAAGAAATGGTCGTTCAAGTTGTTGGACGAATCCTCGGAGCGCGTCCAGCTATTCGCGGCTGATTAGCCTACTCGTACCAGCCTGAGCCGAAGAGGAGCCCGTCGTGAATGACGGCCCACGAGTGCTTCGATTCGACTTCGCCGGAATCCGGGTTCGTGTAGGTGTAGTCGATCCATGCGCCTTCCGCCGTGGCCCCATCCATGATCGCTATTCCGACGGGAGACCCATCCGGCCCCACAATGTCCACGAATGGGTGGCCGACGAGGTCAGGAATCACGGCGTGGGCGATCGTTGGGCCGTCGTCCTCGGCGATGAATATGTACCACTGCCCATCGACGCTCTCGCTGTCGTTGTAGAACGCGACAGCCCCTTCTAGTCCATCGGCGTTGTAGCGGTCGATGGCTTGCTGTACGAAGGCCTGGGTATACGCGGCCGGGCCTGACTTCGGGGGGAGCGTCGGCAGGGGAGAAGATTCGGAGTCGCCGCCGCCACAGGCGGTTAACGCAAGCGCAGCAGTGACCACGATGCCAACACATGAAACAATCTGCCACAGTGCTCGATTCATGCTGCCCGCCTTTCGAGTCACCGACCAAGAATGCCAACATTTTATCGACTGAGCAACCCGCCTGATAGTTGGATTTCGGACGGGCGATCAGGCGAGACTTAGCGATTCTGCTTGAACTTGAAGTGGCCGTCATACGGGGCAATAAGGTTGTGCCGAACATCGAATTGATGGACAGATGCTCGGTGACGTCGCCATCCTGAGAGCCAGGGTTTGGCTCATAGAACCGTTGGCGGAGGTCTGACGCCAACACGGGCTTTCGGCCTTGATGTCTGTAAGGTAGTCTGTGCCGGGCTCAGCCGTCGAGCCACGTTTTAGCTTCAGGTCTTCCTATTTGCCATCTACGGTAGACGATCTCAAATACTGGGTCGCATTTCATCGGATATCCGGACTGGGTCCGGTGCGGTTTGCCAAGCTGGAGTCTTTTTTCGGGAATCTTGAAGATGCCTGGAAATCGAGTCCGGCCCAACTTTCCGCAGCCGGGCTCGGTGCCCGCACGACCGCGGGAGTTCAGTCCGATCGACCTCGTATCGATCCGGATGGGGAGTTGGAGGAGCTCTATCAGGCCGGTGTCAGAGCGATTCACTTGCGATCTGACGAATACCCTCACCGGCTGCGCGAAATCTTCGACCCCCCAAGTGTTATCTACATCAGAGGCCATCTTGCGCCGGAAGACGAACGCGGCGTAGCGGTCGTCGGAACCCGGCGGGCTTCGCCCTACGGACGCGAGATGGCCCGAAGACTGGCAGGGAATCTGGCAGCCTCCGGGGCTACGGTATTCAGCGGGCTGGCTCGGGGTATCGACGGCATCTCGCACGAGGCGGCCCTCGATGCGGGTGGGCGTACAGTCGCGGTGGTGGGCGGCGGTCTCGACCGCATATACCCTCCCGAGCATGCAAACCTTGCTTCTCGCATCTGTGAACAGGGAGCATTGATCTCGGAATATCCGCTGGGCAAGCTGCCACAGGCACAACACTTTCCGCGCAGGAACAGGGTGATCAGCGGACTGGCGCTCGGTGTTCTTGTGATAGAAGCGGGGATGAAATCAGGCGCCATGCTTACGGTAAGGTGGGCGCTGGACCAGGACCGCGAGGTGTTTGCGGTGCCGGGGCCGGTCATCTCGGAGAATAGCGCAGGCACAAACTGGCTTATCCAGCAGGGCGCCAAGCTCGTGGTTGACCACCACGACGTCCTTGACGAGTTGAACATTGCGGGCATTGGTCAGCAATTGGAGTTGGCCAGGTCGCAACCGGGATCTTCCGGACTTTCGGCCAGAGAAACTCCGGATTCACCCCGCGAATCCATATCCGTGCCCGGAATGTCTGCTAATAATGAAATAACGCAAAACCGGATTTTGGCCGCGCTTTGCGATCTTGGGGGGCAAGCTCACGTTGATGACCTCATACGTGCCGTAGACTCGCCACCCGCAGATGTAATGGCAAGTCTCACGATGCTAGAACTGGAACAAAAGGTTCGACCGTCGGGGGCCATGCAGTTTGTTCTGGGATCGGACGATGCCAGGAAACAATTGAGGGATCGGCTGAAGATTGGCAAAAGCTAAGAACAAAGACCTTGTGATCGTTGAGTCGCCTGCGAAGGCGCGGACGGTCGCTCGTTTTCTGGGTGACAACTACGTCGTAAAGGCCTCGATGGGGCATGTGCGCGATCTGCCCAGAAAAACGATGGGCGTAGACATCGAAAAAGATTTTGAACCGACGTACGAACAGGTGCGGGGCCGAGAGTCGATCATTCGGGAAATAAAGAAGGCGGCCAAGGGCGCGGAGTCGGTGTATCTGGCAACGGACCCCGACCGTGAGGGCGAAGCGATCTCGTGGCACATGGTCGAGGCAGTGGGGCTCCGGCAGGATTCCACCGCGCTGAAAAGGGTTGTGTTCCACGAAATAACCAAGCCGGCCATCGACGAAGCGTTCAACGACCCGCGCAAGATCGATATGCATCTGGTCAACGCCCAGCAGGCCAGGAGAATCCTGGACCGTATCGTCGGATACAAACTCAGCCCAGTCTTGTGGAGCAAGGTCCGAAGAGGTCTCTCGGCCGGGCGTGTTCAGTCGGTGGCTCTGCGGCTGATAGTCGACCGCGAGCGTGAGATTGAGGCTTTTAAGCCTGTCGAGTACTGGTCCATCAGCGTCGATCTGTCCGGCAAGGGCGGAGCGTCTACGGCATCGTTCAGGGCGAGTTTGCAGAGAATCGCGGGTGAGAAGGGCAAAGCCCAGGTACCGAACGGTGAACGGGCGAGCGCC
>JAKZUY010000041.1:0-5344 GCA_047516345.1 Dehalococcoidia bacterium
CGCACTATGGAAAACCTGTTCGGAGTACCGATGGGCGGCCTGACCGTCGGTGTGGTCGCCGTCCTTCTGGTCTTCTTGGCAATCCTGGCGTTCTTCGCGCGCCGCAATCCAGTCCTGTTCAAGCTGGGCCTGCGCAACATCCCAAGGCGCCGGGCTCAGACCGTGTTGATCATCGTCGGGCTGATGCTTAGCACGGCCATCATCACGTCGGCCCTCGCGCTCGGCGACACGGTCAGTTCCCTGATTCGAAACGGCGCGCTCGATTCGCTGGGCGCTACCGACATCGTCGTGGAGTCGCCAACATTTGCCGGGTTCGGTGATGAATTCCTGACCGTCGAACAGTCGGGCGCCGTGCTGGCGTCGGTTGATGGCGACAGCCGGGTAGACGGGGCCATGCCGCAGATACGAATTGATCTGCCCATCTTAAATTCCGGCAACGGTATGACCTCGGTGGGCGCCCCTCTGCTGGGGCTGGATCCGTCGCGAATGCGCGGTTTCGACGAGATCAAGACGACCGGCGGCAAGTCGTTTCAGGTTGAGTCCTTGGGCGAGCGCGACATCCTGCTTAACGAGGGTATGGCAGACGACCTCGACGCGGCGGCAGGCGACGAACTGACAGTCATTGCGCCGACCGGCGAACACCGATTCACGGTCTCCGCGGTTGTCATAGGTGTCGGATTGGCAGGCACGCGAGGAGACGGCACGAATTCTGCCGTTGGTCTTGTGCGGCTCGACGCGTTGCAGGAATTGTTGGACCGCGAGGGGCTGGTCAACCGTATCGAGATATCGCTGACCGGCGGTTCGCGCCCGAGCGCCGATCTGTCCGAAGACGTGGCCGACGACCTGCAACTGGAGTTCACCGACGACGAGGTCGCCGAAGAGTTATTTGCGACGTTGAGCGACCCCGCCATGGTCGCCCTTATAAACGATTACATCGCCGCCAACGACGCGGACATTCGGGCCAGCGTAAAAAGCGACTTGACGGAACTCGTGACGGAACTTGAGTCGGAGACGTCTACGACCAGGGAGTTTCGTACGTCGATGACCGATCCGTTCGTCGCGGGATCGGTTGTAATTGCGCTCGAGGAGGCCGGCCGTTCCGACCTGGCGCTGGCCACAACCTTCATGCTGGCCGAGCTCGCGATATTGCGCGTCATTGAGGTGAAGACCGGCCTGCTCGAAATCGCCGACCTCGTGGGTAGTTTCTTCACGACGATATTCGGGATATTCGGGTCATTTTCCATCATGGTGGGGTTGCTGCTGATTTTTCTCGTTTTCGTCATGCTGGCGTCGTCTCGCACAACCGAAATGGGCATTGCGCGCGCCATTGGCACGAAGCGCCACCAACTCGTACAGTCGTTCGTATTCGAAGGCGCGGCCTATGCGTTTGCGGCGTCCGTCGCAGGTGTTGTGTTGGGCATTCTCGCCAGTCTGGGACTGGTGCAGATTCTGTCCCAAATCCTCCCTGAAGACGTAGATTTCACCATTCGATACGGCCTTCACCCCCGGTCGGTGTTGCTTGCGTTTTCAGCCGGAATGGTGATCACGCTAATCACGGTCACGGTGTCCGCATACCGCGTTAGCAAGTTGAACATCGCGGTGGCGATCCGCGGCCTGCCTGAGGAGTTCGTTCCTAAAACGAAGCCGGACCTCAGACGCCAACTGCGAATCCTGGGCCAGGCGCTCATCGCGCCCGCATATCAACTCTATCTTGGGATTCGAGGCAGGCGCATCAGGATCCTTTGGGCACTGGTCGCGTTGATTCCTCCCGTGTGGCTGCTCCTTATCGTTATCGCCGTGATCAGGCTGGTCTCGCCATACATCCGCATCGGCTGGGAGTTGGCGATACTCGGGATCATCCTGGCGGTCGTGGGGGTAAACACGTCTTCGGCAGCCTACTTCTCGATAGGAGCGTCGCTGGCCATAGTAGGGGTGGGAATGGCGCTGCGGAGCTTCCTGGGCAGAACATCCCTGCGGGACGAGGTGGTCTCCAGAATTTCGTATTCGTTCATAGGCGCCCTGCTCCTGACGTTCTGGCTCTTGCCATTCGACTCCCTCAACTGGTTGACCGGTGAACTGGAAGGCAACATCGAGATGTTCATCCTTTCGGGCGTGTTCGTAACCGCGGCGGCCGTCTGGGTCGTGATGTACAACTCGGAAATCATCTTCTGGCCGGTCAACCGCTTCCTCGGCTCCGTCGGAGGTCTGCGCCCCGTGCTGAAAGCGGCGTTGGCTTATCCGATGCAGGCCAAATTCCGCACAGGGCTCACCGTGGCGATGTTCGCATTGATCGTGTTCACCCTGATGGTGTTCGCCGTGATTAACGAGGCGTTCAGCAACACCATCGTCAATAACGTGGATCGAATCAACGGCGGATACGACATCGAGGCCACGATCAGCAGAGAACTGCCGATCGACGACATTAACGCCGGCATCGAGTCGGCAGCGAATCTGAACCCGGGCGATTTCGAGGTAGTCGGCGGTTCCGCCGGCCTGTCCGCCGAGGCGCGGCAGCTTGGCCCATATCTCGGCGAGGAGATAGAAGAACGCAGGTTCCAGCAGCTTGGCATTGCAGGATTCGAGGAGTCGATTTTTGCTACGAACAGGTGGGAACTGACTCACTTCGACCCTGAATACGGCGCAACCGAGCAGGAGATATGGGCGGCGGTCGCTGCCGATCCTGCCCTCGTGATCGCAGGCGCCGGCGTGCTGCCGACTGACGGCGGCTTTGGCGGGCAGTTCGGTTCCCAGTTCAAAGTGGAGGGCATCGCCGCGGATGACCCCGAGGTTATCGAGGCATTTCGAGTCGAAGTTCGGCCTCCCCTGGGCTCGGGAGCGCCGATCGAAAAGACGGTGGTCGGGATCGCCGACCCGCTCGGCTTCGACGGGTCTCTCTTGCTCGGCAGCGTGGACGTGTTAGACGAACTTGCGACCGGGGACATACCGCTAACGACATATCGGTTCCGGCTGTCGCCGGGGGCCGACCCCGACGCGGTCTCGTCGGCGCTCGAGACTGCATTCCTTGGCAACAACCTCGACGCAACATTGACGATAGACCGGATCAACCAGGAACTTAGCGCCAACAAGGCATTCAACCAGCTATTCCAGGGCTACATGGGTCTTGGGCTGCTCGTTGGGGTGGCATCCCTCGGCGTCGTGTCGTTCCGGGCCGTGGTGGAGCGCCGGCAGGCTATCGGCATGTTGCGCGCCATAGGATTCAGGGCGTCGATGATCCGGACGAGCTTCCTCGTGGAGTCCTCACTGATTGCCTTTTTGGGCATCGGACTTGGCATCGTCCTCGGTTCGGCGGTCTCGTGGAATTTGTTGAACGATATAAATCAGGAGTTCGAAGGCATCCGCTTCGCAGTGCCGTGGTTGACGGTCGCTATCATCGTGACCGTTGCGTGGGTCTTTTCGATGGTGACGACCCTCGTACCGGCCATCCAGGCGTCGCGAATCTACCCAGCCGAAGCCCTGAGATACGAATAGGTGCCAGTCGGCCTCCGCGCCGTTGATCGGGGATCCACCAACGTGCGCAGATTCCCGTTTTCAGAGACCTTTGCATAACTACTGGGGTAGGGCGAATATGAGTGGAGTCAGTCCGAAGATGTCAGGAGGGTGTTATGCACCGCGATATGGGTCAACCTTCACTAGCTGAATCGCTGCTTCCGGAGACACTTGGACACAACGAGCGCCTGGAACGGATTGCAGAGGCGTTCGACTGGGACCGGTTCGGCCGGTTGTTGGCAAGAGTCCACTCCGCTCTGGAAGGGAGACCCAGCTACCCTCCGCTGATGATGGTCAAGGTGTTGCTGCTGGAGCAGTGGTACAACCTCTCGGACCCCCAGATGGAGGAGGCGCTCCAGGACCGGATATCCTTCCGGCGCTTCGTGGGGCTGGGTCTTCAGGACGATACGCCCGACTATTCGACGATCAGCCGCTTTCGGGCGACATTGGAAGAGCTTGGGATAAGCGAGACCCTGTTCAGGGAGCTGGAGGCCCAACTGGACGAGCGGGGACTGGTCCTGAAGGAAGGGACGTTGATGGACGCCACATTGGTGAAGGCTCACGTGCGGCGGCCGTCCACGGCGGGCCGCGGCGCCAAGAGTCCGGCCGATCCCGATGCGGACTGGACCAAGACCCACCGTGGGAGGCGGACCCACTTCGGCTACAAGGTGCATCTGGGTGTGGACGCCGGCACGGGGCTGGTGCGGAAGGCGGCGCTTACCCCGGCCAAGGTCTATGAGAGCGAGGTGGCCGATGGTCTTGTTAGCGGTGATGAGCGGGCGGTGTACGGGGACCGCGCCTATGAGTCGAAGAGGAGGCGTCGTTGGCTGAAGTCTCAGGGGATCAATGACCGGATCATGCACCGCTCCCACAAGCATCAACGGGAGTTACCGCACTGGCAGAAGCGTCGCAACGAATTGATATCGCCCCGGCGGGCGTTGGTGGAGAAGGTGTTCGGCACACTCAAGCGCAGCTACGGATACAGCCGCGTCCGCTACCGTAATCTGGGGCGAAACGCCGTAGAGATGTGGTTCAAGCTGATGGCCTACAACCTGAGGAAGGCGGCCAAACTATCCAGTTGCCCGGTCTGAACCCCCAAAGGCGAGGGTGATCCTGCCAGGACCGCCCCACCAGAAGCAGCGTTGAGGTCAGGGCCGCCCCGGAACGGGGCTGGCAAACACTCTTTCAGCACCGGAACATACCCGCCGGGGGCTACTCAAAGAGTTATTCAAAGGTCTCTTTTCACGGGAATGACGGGTGCGCGGCACGGGAATGACGGGTGTAAGGCGAGGGACAAGTAGATGTCAACCAATTATCCGGCGTCTGCAGGCATGACAAACTCTCCGGCTCCGACGGCGCCTTCTTTGGCATCAATTTAGATCCAACTCTGGCTCAGCCACACCCCTCACAACCGCAACTCCATCCTGGGTTCCAGCAGGTGGGTGGGTACGCCGGTTTCCTTCATGAACCGGACCAGGTAGCCGTGCAGTTGGCGCGCCGTCGATTCGTTCTGGCCGATCACGTTGTGTTCTTGCTTGGGGTCGGTGCGTAGGTCATAGAGTTCGGATACGCCGGGGTCGACGCTGTAGAGCAGGGCCCAATCGTCAGAGGTCAAGGTTGTGACGACGCCCGTCGCGAGCAGTCTCTTGATGTTGTCGACCGACCTGACGTCATCCCCCGGGTTGGCGAACGGGATCGTGCTGACGTTGAACTCCCGCCCCGACATCGAGTCACCCCGTACTGCCGGCATCAGCGACCTTCCGTCCAATATCGACGGCAACGGTTGACCCAGCGTGTCGAGCACCGTGGGCATCACGTCCACAACCGATGTCAGGCC
>JAKZUY010000042.1:0-3239 GCA_047516345.1 Dehalococcoidia bacterium
TCCCGGCTGCGGACGTCCGGCGAATCATCTGCCACATAGCAGGGTACGGTCGGAACGGCAGAACTACGGGTCAAAGGGGCCAGCCAATGGTTAGCACGCCAGCCACAAAAACGAATCAGGCGCCGGTCTATGACGGCGTAATGGGCTATCCCTACATGCTCAGGGGAGGGCACAAGTACGAAATCGCGCTTGGGCAGCGGCTTGCCCTGGGCGGATTCAAAGGCCCAATGGACCTGGCCATCGGCCCCGAAGAACTGTACGTGGTCAATCGCTTCACTGAGGCCGGCGGCAACGTGGCCACAAACCGGTTCGTCAGGGTAAACGTGGAGGATGACGGATACGAGGACAACGACATCTACGCGCCTGGGCCGGACGGAGAGTTCGAGCCGGCGGGTAACGAGTCCTTGCCGTCGTGGGTGATGTGCGAGATCGACCAAGACGAAATCCTCTATGTCACCGACGAACACGCCAACAAGGTTGCGCGTTTTACCATCGGCGGTGACTTTCTTGGTACCTGGGGTGAGGCTGGCGAAGGGCCGGGCGAACTGAACGCGCCGTCGGGCATCGCGATCGGTCGCGATGGCACGGTCTGGGTTACTAGCTCCCGCAATCACCGCGTCGAGCATTTCACTAATGAGGGCGAATACATTGGTGGATTCGGTGGTTACGGCGACGCGCCAGGAGAGTTGGACTACCCCTGGGGTCTGGGTATCGACCCGATAAACGGCACGATTCTGGTTGCGGACTGGCGAAATGACCGCGTTCAGCGATTCTCCACAGAGGGCGAAGTGCTACAGGTGATTGGCGAACCGGGATCGGG
Source organism: Dehalococcoidia bacterium (assembly GCA_047516345.1). Lineage (GTDB taxonomy): Bacteria > Chloroflexota > Dehalococcoidia > Lucifugimonadales > Lucifugimonadaceae. Next base: position 821 of record JAKZUY010000042.1, read on the forward strand.
TCCGGGCCAGATGAACAGGCCAAGCGACGTTGCGGTCGACCAATACGGCGACATCTACATCGCCGACCGGTCGAACCACCGCGGGCTGATGTTCAACCCGCGTGGCGGATTTCTCGAAACTTTCATCGGAGATGCGACGCTCAACGAGCGCGGCCTTCGCAAGCTGATGACCAACCTCGATATGCTGCGGATGCGCGAGAATGTCGTCAATCTGGACGCCGAAAAGCGGTTTTTGAGCCCCACGGCGGTCAAAGTGGACGCCGAAAACCGGGTCTACTGGGCAGATACAGGCCGGTACCGTATTCAGATCTACCGGAAGATCTGCAAAGTCCTTGGGCCGGACGATATCGATCCGCCCACCATGTTCAAGGACCCGGCTCTGTCCTAATTCGTCGGGCGATACTCGTGCTGCACGAGAGCGTAATCGCGGCAGCCCTGCGAAAGCGCTCGTCGTACCATGTTGCCGGAGAGAATGAACGGCGATGTGCCACCTAATCGAAAAGATAACCGCGCCCGCGTGTTGCGGGAATTGAGGACGACAGTATGCCCATACTGAGCAGCCAACAGATATCCGATATGTCGACTCGTATCCTCGTTGCGGCCGGCGCTTCAGAAGCCAACGGCCGTACCGTGGGCGACCATCTGGCCGACGCCAATATGACGGGTCACGACTCGCACGGCTTTATTCGGGTTCCGCAGTACGTGGACGACATACAGAACGGCACCCGCCAGCCGGACGCCGAGCCGGAAATTGTTGCGGAGAGCGGCGGGATTCTGAGGATCGACGGCCACCACTCGTTCGGTCAGGTCGTCGCAAAATTCGCGGCCGAGGCGGCCATCGAAAAGGCGAAGGTCCACGGCATCAGTCTCGCTACGATGTCCAGCCTCGGCCACGTCGGCCGGATCGGCAGTTACTCGGAAATGGCGGCGCGCAACAATATGGCTGCCATCATGTTCACGGGGCTATTGGGCGAGGGGTCGAACATCGTTCCCCCGTATGGGGGCGCCGCCCGCCGTTTCAGTACGAACCCGATCACCATCGGTTTCCCGTACAAGGAGGAGAATCCCGTCCTGCTCGACTTCGCGACGTCGATAGGGGCAGAGGGCAAACTACGGGTCTATCGGGCGCGCGGGCATGACCTGCCTGACGAGTGGGTGATCGATCGGGACGGCAATCCAAGCAGGGACCCTAACGACTTCTACGCAGGCGGCGCCATACTTCCTCTCGGCGGAACGCAGGTCGGCCACAAGGGATATGCCCTCGCGTTCATGGCCGCCGTTTTGGGCGGGCTAGTCGGGGAGTACGGCAAACCGGACCCTCTGGGCGACACATATTCGAGCGGTTCGACCATCATAGTTATCGACATCTCCCGCCTCGTGCCGCTGGACGGGATGCGGGACCGCGTCGACTGGCTGGTTGACTACGCCAAAGACACGCCGTTGATGCCCGGTTTCGACGAAATCCTCTACCCTGGCGAGAAGGAAGCGGTGACACGACGCGCCCGCGCCGAGTCCGGAGTAGAGATCGAAGAGGCGACCTGGGGCCAGATCAACGGGTTAATGGAAGAGTACGGGCTGAGTTAGGGCCTGCTCGTACTAGAGCGTACGTATCCCCGCCCCCTCGACTGTCATTTCGAAACGGAGTGAGGAATCTCAAGACTTTGTCTTAAGACCAGGCTGGTCGAGGAGCAATGCGTCGTAAATCAAGGCCTTGTTGCTTGAATTTTGCCGCGGCTGCCAACCACCGGTTTAGATTCCTCGGCTTCGCTCGGAATGACATTTGGGCGCTGCGGGCAACATTTTTGGCTGCCGAACGACATCTGGGAGTGTCGAATGACATCTTGGGCTGCCGAACGACATCTGGGAGTGCCGAACGACACGTTGGGCGGCCCGGTTGCGTGGATTTAGGGTGAACAGGCCATGATGAGCACCCGAACGCGTAGATCAGGCAGGCTTGATCGCCGCCAGGTAACGGAACTTACCTGCGATCAGGCGAATGGCCGTGTCAGGCCAGTGCCGGTTCTGCTACTCGGCTGTATATCTGGACCCGGTGGCGACAACTGTCAGCTATTACCACAAGGCCCTCTGGGGACGTGGCGATACCCGCCGGCCGCCAGAAGAGCTTCTCGCGTTCGGCCATCCCTGAGTTTTCCCGCCAACTCGCCTGTTCCGGATTTACGTCGACGAACTCCTGGCACCACTTTGAAAGCGTGGCGTCGCCATTCAGCGTTTCCCGGTGCGTGCCGTCTTTTTCGAACACCTGCACGCGGTCGTTCCACCAGTCGGAGACGTAGATCAGGCCGTCCAGGCCGACGTGGATACTCGACGGACGGTTGAATTCGCCGTCGCCGTCGCCCCGTGAACCGAATGCAGCCACGAACTCGCCGTCAGGCCCGAAGCGCTGAATGCGGTCGTTGCG
>JAKZUY010000043.1:0-2928 GCA_047516345.1 Dehalococcoidia bacterium
GATGTTTCTTGACGTGCTGCCATACGCCCTGCCCCCCTCTTACACACTCCAGTTTGCGTTCAGTGTAACAATTGGTCCTCCACGGGGGTTCTTCCGGTGACGGGAGCAGTTTATTCCGTCTCCCACAGGTCGCCCAGCGGGTGCATCCTACACCTCGGTGGACAACTGGATGGATGGGAAAACCCGGCCCAATCGCGCCTATGTCAGCGCCCTGGCCCGAGAACTGGCAACGCCGGAGGCCGGAATGGCCGTCGAGAAACTTGAACAGGAACTGCGCCGCCAGTTCGCCTTGGCTCAACTGGCAGACCTGCTGGCGGCCCGGATTGGTCGGGAGTCAGTAACTGAGATAACGACGGCGGTGGCGCGTTTCGCCCGGATGTTGTCGGAGTCGTTGAACTTCCCCCTGTCCAGGGAAGAGAGCTCCAATCATGTGGAACTGCGCCTGTTGCTCTTCGGCTGCCTCGAAGATTCCGCACCGGTATTGTTGTGGTGGCTGAGCAAGCAGGAACCCGACCCGGAATGGAGGCGGGACATACTGGCCGCCAGTGAACCTTGGGAATTCCATTTCGAGCACACAGCGGTAGTGCACGGTCAAAGGTCGGCAGCCGGTTTGTCCCAGGACATCACGGACGTGGCGGGTAGCGACGCCGGACTTGATCCGGAAGTCTCCGCCGCAATCAGGGGGGACCTTCTGGCCGAGGCGAAGGAACGGGAGTCCATCCCCTTCAATTCAGGAGGGCCGCGCCTTATTTTCGATTTGCTACAGGCCGGCATCGCCCGACGACGACGCCTCGTTCACAAGTTCCAGCAAAGCCCGGAAGCCCACTATCAGTTGGGTTCCTTCCTGGGGATGGCCGGTAAGCACCTTTGCGTCAGAGAAATGGTGGACGAGGGAATCGTGGAATGCAAGATCGCGGCCGGGTTGTTGCCCAATTGGGATGGTCCCGCCGTCGAGTGCGGCATCATGCTGGCCAATATCGGCGAGTACGACGCCGCGCTCCGTGAACTTGAACTGGCCCGAATGGCCCTCCCGGAAGCTACGCCGCATCTCCGCTACGTCACCGGCTACGTGCTGACCATGCTCGAGCAATACGCTGATGCCCTGGAACACTTGGAAGCGGTGATTGAAGTTCGTCCGGATTTCGCACCGGTTTATCGGTACGCGGCACAGTGTGCGTTCGAGCTGGGCGATAAAACCAAGGGAAGGCGTTACGCCAAAACTGGTCGTCAACTGGGCGAAGCTACCGAATACCTGGCCTGGCGAGATGGTGCGTATTCCTCCCGATAAGAGGCTCGCGGGACCTTGGCGGAAGACAGTTGACCGACCTCTCCAGTTTAGTGTCGTACCGAAGTGGAGTTGCCTCGCCATTGACCTTGGTTGCACTTCCTGGCTGGCGATTCCAGGCGGTGGCTCCCAGGTGGGCAAGCCAGTCCCCGTTGAGGGCCCGCAAGCGGAAGGCGAGATTTGGCTTTCCCGATTCTTGTGGTTTATGTCTTGATGCTAATGTCGGCTTGGTGGCCGGTGCGGTGGCCGTAGCGTCATATCAAAGACAACACCGATGTTGACAACAACACTGACGTTGTGCATGATATGAAAGAATGGACGCACGAGAGTTCCGACGCTGGCTGAGAAGGCAGGGCTGCACCTTCCATACCCACAAGGGAGGCAGCGGACATCTCACCGTCCGGCTCGGAGACCGCACCAGCCAGTTGCCGATGCACGGTGGCGGAAAGGAGTTGGGGCGGGGCCTCGTTGCGAAGATCAAGACTTAGAGTTGGACTGATGCTTGCCTATCCGATAGTGCTCGATGACGATGATGGGACCGTGTTGGTAACTTCTCCCGACTTCCCCGAGTTGACCACCTTCGGTGACGACCCGGATGAGGCCGTGGCCCGCGCCGTCGACGCGCTGGAAGAGGCGATAGTGGCCCGCATTCACGACCGAAAGGACATCCCAGCGCCATCCGAGGGCCAGACCTGCGCCGTCCTGCCGACACTGACATCGGTAAAGGTGATCCTGTACCAGGGGATGAGAGACCAGGGCGTCGGCAAGGCGGAGTTGGCCCGTCGATTAGGGTGGTACTTGCCGCAGGTGGACCGGGTGCTGGATGTTCAACACCGGTCAGGACTGGACATGATGGACGCTGCCCTGAGAGCTATCGGGCAGCAGTTGCAAGTGACCGCCGCGGCTGCAACAGATCCGGTGGCCACGGTCGTTGGAGAAAGGACGGACGGCTCGAATTAGCCGCGATTGAGCAAGCCTAGCACTGAAGAGGACCTTATCCAACATGCACACAATCTTTTGGGAAGCCATCGATTTGGAAGCGGTGCCCATCTCGATGACGGTGAAAACTTTGAAACTCACTAGAAGGAGGACAGCATGAAGAAACAGGTGCAACCCCTGACCTCGGCGGCCCTCTACGCCCGGGTCTCCAGCGGTAGGCACGAAGTGGACCTCTCCGTGGCCGCCTAGCTACGGGCCCTTCGGGGCTACGCCAAGAACAATGTGTATTCTATCGCCCGCGAATACGTGGACGAGGCAGAGAGCGGAATGATCGCCGACCGGCCCCAGTTCCGCCAGATGATCGACGAGGGCGGCAAGGCTACGGCCCCATTGCAGGTGATTCTGGTCTGGAGGTTTTCCCGGTTTACCCGCAAGCGGGAGCACGCCGTGGCCTTCAAGTCCTTGCTCCGGCGCAAGGGCTGCCGTGTGGTTTCCATCACCGAGCACGCCGGCGACTCCGCCCACCGGCAAGCTGATGGAGGCCATCATCGAGAGCGTGGACAAGTTCTATAGCGAAAATCTGGTACTGGTGAAATCTTCCACGAACAGAACGGCGTCGGCATAACCGGCGTACCGTCCGAATCGACGTTGGCCCCATTTGCGAAGGCCCTCCGTGGATCTGGGGATGTCCCGGTAATGGCGAG
>JAKZUY010000044.1:0-2664 GCA_047516345.1 Dehalococcoidia bacterium
TTTGGGCCTTTCAATAGGTACTGCTGAATAGGTAATTAATATATGGCGATATAGGAAGTGAACGGTAGCTAGAGCGGTGTGGTCCGACAGCTGCTGAGGGTGTGACTGGCACGGTAGAAGCTACAGTGCAGCCTATGGCACGAGCTAACTCAGACGGAGCGCTTGACCCGCCCGTCGCAACCGCTGATCAGACCATAGACGAGATCTTGAAGAAGGCAGGGCGAACCCACACGCCACTACGGCACACGTTCGTTCAGCAGGGCAGCCGCGAAGACCCCAAGCCCGGACCCTTGAAGTCGTTCGTCACCAACGGCGACCAGAGGGCTCTACTCCTGTATCTGCTGGCCATGGGCAAGGCCAGCGCCCGACCGTGGGACACGGCCCTCGCGGCCCCGGTATGGGCCCGCGCACTGGGCATCGAGCTACCCGAGACTGCAACTGCCGCGTCCACCATTTCCAAGGCATGGAAGCGACTTGAGGACCGGAACCTGATCCGAAGGGGCCGCTACAAGCGTATGGCTCACATTCACATGCTGAAGGAGGACGGGAGCGGAGACCCGTATGAGCCTCCCGGCCAAGCGGGGGATCACTACCTACGGCTTTCCAACGCCTTCTGGCAGGAAGGGCCCGAAGATGAACGGTGGTACCGCGTCTTGAGCCTCTCCGAGGTTGCCATGCTGCTGATCGCGCTTAGTCTGCGCAACGGGTTTCGCCTCCCATCTGAAGATGTTCCAGCTTGGTACGGCATCAGTACCGATACCGCGCGCCGCGGTCTTGCAGGGCTCGTTGACCACGGGCTGCTCACGGTGGAGAAACGCTTCAAGATCGCTCCGCTGAGCCCGGTCGGCTATACCGCCGACAACATCTACACGCGTCAGCATCCCTTCGAAGCGAAGCGCCGGACCCGTTTGAGGCGTCCGCGATGACCAATCCCGTGCCCGCCGACGGGCAGCCGATACCCGAGGGCATGGTCGCAGTCGTCGATGAGACAGTGGCCGAACTTCAAGGCGGGGTGACCTATGTCCTAGCGGCAGTTACCTTCGCTGACGCACAGGCGGCGCGACAAGACATCCGAGTCCTGACAGCCGGTCGGACTAGGTCGTTTCATTGGCATAGAGAGGGACCAAGTACCCGCGAGGCCGCAATTGAACGCCTTGAGGTCCACGCAGTCGCAACCCGGGCACTCGCAGGTCGAGCGAGCCGTCAGGCCCAGACAGGGGCCCGCGCCAAGCTCATGTTCGAACTCGTCACCGACCTCACCGAAGCAGGAGTCGGCCATGTCATCATCGAGTCACGGGGCCCACGCGAGGACGGTCGCGACCGCTCGGTGATCCTCGACAACCTCCGCGAACGGGCTACCGGTGCTTTCACCTACGACTGGCGCACCAAGGCCGAGCCGCTTCTGTGGTACGCCGACGCTCTTGCCGGCCTGGCGCGAGAGCATCTCACCCAGGGACAATCCGAAGGTCTCAGCCGGCTGCAGAGAGCGCTCATTGTCACCGACATCCGCTACGTGACGTGAAGGATCCTTGGCAATGCGTAAGCCCCGGCTCCCGTCCTAGACGATCCCATCGGATCCTCGGACTGGCCCTCCGGGGCTTGCGGCTTCCTCACAGATCAGCACTGGGAGGCAATAACCATTATGGCTTCTACTGGGAGAAGAATCAACTGGAAGAGCCACGGCGGTGACCCACGCGGGCGCGGCGTCCTCACCTTCGCCGAGGCCGCCAAACGGACGATCGAGCTTCACCGGGACGGGTGGAAGGCCGGGAGCCCGTTGCCCGAGCAGTGGGAGTCGACGTTCCGTCTCCACGCCGCGCCGCTCTTGGACATGCCGGTGGACCGGATCGAGAGCGCGGACGTGCTCGGGTGCCTCGCGCCGATCTGGACATCGAAGCCGGCCGACGCCCGGAAGGCACGGAACCGGATCGCGGCGGTCTTCCGCTGGTGCATCGGCCGGAACCACCGCGCGGACAACCCAGTGGACCGCGCGGTCGTGGCGTTGCCGAGGGCGAACGGCAACGCGCCGAGGCATAATCGCGCGCTCCCGCACCGGGAGGTTGTTCGGCAAGCCGCTCGAAGAAGTGTTTCAGTTCGTCGCCGCGTCCGGGTGACGGGGACGAACTCGTGAGGCCGCAGGAAGTTGACGGCAGGTGTCCGAATGCGGCCCCGCCACTCGACGGTCGCGGGTCGCGGCGCTGTCGTCGCAAGGTCACCGGTGAGCCTTCGGTAGCCGGAGTACTCTTCCGATCCGCTCCGGCGGAAGACCCGGATCAGGCCGATCCGCGCGCGGCGGTGGCGAAGGGCATCCCGTACCTGTACACGCCCACCAGCGAGCCGACGGCGGCGCATCCCCTGCTGGTGCGTTTCGGCGAGACGCCCCTAGACCAGCTCCACCGGGCCCTGCCCCGAATGGCCGCGCAAACCGGAGGATCCCGCTGGTTCCTCGCCGGCAACGACTACTCGTGGCCCCGAGCGATAGGCGCGACCGCGAGGGCTGTGATCGAGCGGATGGGCGGCCACGTCGCCGGCGAGGGCTACCTGCCGCTGGGATCGCAGAGCTTCGAGCCGGTGCTGACCGCGATCCAGCGCAGCGGAGTCGACCATGTGGTGTCGAGCTTCGTGGGTCAGGACCATGTCGGCTTCCAGCGCGACTTCGCCGCA
>JAKZUY010000045.1:0-6298 GCA_047516345.1 Dehalococcoidia bacterium
TGAGATCGCCGGGTACGTGAAACAACGTTGGCGCATGGTGCTCGGCTTCGAAGCGTTGTTCCTCATCGCATTCCTGGTGTTCCTGGCCGTGAGGATGGCCAATCCCGATCTGTGGCACCCCTGGCGGGGCGGCGAAAAGCCGATGGACTTTGCATACCTCAACGCCGTTGCCCGATCGACGATTATGCCCCCCTACGACCCGTGGTTCGCCGGTGGCTTTCTCAACTACTACTACTACGGCCAATTCATTGTCGCGACGATGCTCCGCCTCACCGGAATAGTCCCTCACGTGGCCTACAACATTGCCGTGCCGATGCTCTTCGCCATGACCGCCGGCGCGGCGTTCTCCGTGGTCTACAACCTGGCCGCCTTGACTCTCAGATCGAGAGGCGTTCCCCTCGGTTCGATGAGGTCCCCGATCTACGCCGGTCTCGTCGCTGTCGTGCTAACGGCCGTTGCCGGAAACATCGACGGCCTGATCCAGCTTGGTGAGAAGTTCAGGGCGGCGGTTATCGATCGGGTACCGGCGCCCGGTTTCGACTATTGGCAAAGTTCGCGAATGATGGCCCCCGATTCGCCCGGCCACGAGATAACCGAATTCCCGTTCTTTACGTTCCTGTACGCCGACCTTCACGCGCACCTCATCGCCATACCGTTCGCCATAGTGGCTCTGGGCCTGGGGATCGCTGTGCTCGCCAGGTCCGGCGTGCGCAGGCCGAAAGTTGAGATGTGGGGAGCGTTGGCGTTGCTGGGGTTGGTGATAGGCGCGCTGCGAATCATCAACGCATGGGACTTCCCGACCGCGCTGTTTTTGGCCGGCATCTTTGTGCTTGGCGGCGAGTTGATGGGGCCGCCGGCGGGGGTCTCGAACCGTATCGGTGCGGGTCTGGCGAAATGGGTATTTGTCGCCGCCATCGGATACCTCATCTTCCTGCCCTTCCATCAGAACTTCGAGCTGTTCAACAACGGGCTAGGTCTGAGCGAGACTCGCACACCCTTCTGGCGCTACCTCGTCATACACAGCATCTTCCTGTTCATACTGCTCACGTGGTTCGCCCATCACTGGCGGGGAGGAATGCTGGCGAGCCGGCGAGGCCTCACAGCCGTTCTCGAACGCCGCGGGTCGGCGTGGATAGGCCTTCAGGTGATCGTGGCGCTGGCTGCGAGCGGACTGCTGGCGTCGATACTGGCCGGATACGCAACGGCGGCCATCACGATCGGTGCAGCCCTGGTCCTCGGCGCAGTTGGCCTGATCACGGCGCTCAGTTTCAGGCCCGAAAGCCGCTACGTCTTCGCGGCCATGGCCATAGCCGCGGTCGCTCTGTTACTCGGCGGCGGAGTAGACCTCATCACCGTCGAGGGCGACATCGGCCGAATGAATACGGTGTTCAAGTTCTATCTACAGGCATGGGTCTTGTTCGCCTTATCGTCGGCCTACTTCTTGTGGGCGCTGACTGAGGCTGGCTACTTCTCGCTCAGGAAATTGACGGTCGGCAGAACCGTCTGGCTCGCCGTATTCGCCGTGCTGGCCATCGGCATTCTCATCTACCCAGTCCTCGGCACGAGGGCGAGGATCGTCAACCGATTCGATACGATCGGCCCCGGCATCGACGGCATGGCGTACATGGACGATGCGGTGTTCGTCGACGAATCGGGCGCCGTCGATCTGGGCAACGAGCGGCCGGCCATCAGACACATGCAGACCGCGGTCGAGGGCTCCCCGGTCATCATCGAGGGCCTGACCGACCTCTACCGCTGGGGCAACCGCTTCTCGGTCTACACCGGCCTGCCGTCGGTCGTCGGCTGGGACTGGCACCAACGCCAGCAACGCGTCGGATACGCCTACGCCGTGACCGAGCGCCGGGACAAGGTGGATCGCTTCTACCGGACAATCAACGAGAACACCGCACTCAAAATACTCGACGAGTTCGGCGTCCGCTACGTTATCCTCGGCCAACTCGAACGCAACCTTTACCCCGAGATCAGCCTTGCAAAGTTTGACCGCATGGAAGAACAAGGCCTGACCACGTTCTACGAGGACGAATGGACCACGATCTACGAGTACACGCCCCTTAATCACAACGAGTCCGCAACGGTCGATTCATAGGCCGGATCCGCGTCAATCGCCGCCCCGCCCGCCGAAGGCGCCCGTTCGACGACCTGCAAATCACGGCCGGCCAAAATGCGACTAGCTCAACTCGACCACCCTCTTGGGAACCGGATTTCCGTAGTCGGCGGCGGCGGCAAGTCCTCGTTGGCCAGGGCGTTGGGCGCGAAAAAGGGCCTGCCGGTAATAGAACTCGACGCGATCTATTGGCTGCCCGGCTGGAAAGAGCGGCCACGCTGCGAGACTGCCCGGATTGTGCGAACCACCATCGAGTCAATGCCCGACGGATGGATATGTGATGGAAACTACTTCAGCGTTATCGGCGGACTCGCAGTGGGGCAGGCCGACACAGTTATCTGGGTCAATATGCCGTGGCGAGTGGTCTTGTAGAGAGTCGTCCTGCGATCCGTCCGGCGCGCCATCGACAAACGCCGTATCTGCGGTGACAACTACGAAGAGTGGTCCAATTTTTTCGGGCCGGACGCGCTGTGGCTTTGGCATCTCAAAAACCCCTCCAGGCAACGCAGACGGGGCGAGAGTTTGGCCAAATTGGTGAGGGACAACACGCCGGTCATCCGGATAGATTCGCCCCGGGAACTGGACCGCTTCTACGAGGTCCACGAGCTCGAACGGACCGACTAATCGCCGCTTCCGACATCAGGAACGATGAGCCCGTAGTCGTTGTCGTGCCGCCGGTACACCACGTTGTACGTCCCCGATTCGCTATTCAGAAACAGGAAGAAGTTGTGGCCCAGCAAGTCCATTCGCCCCGCAGCCTCTTCAACGTCCATGGGAAGCACCTCGTGGCGTTTCGTGCGAACCAGTACGCCGTCCCGGAGCTCGACCACGTCGGCCGTGTCGGCCGTCTGATCTGTCAGTTGCACGGCGATGTCCGACTCGAACCTCGTAGCAGAACGCCTGCGGTTCGAGAACCTGGTCTTGTAGCGCCGGATTTTGCGGTCGATTTTCTCTTCGACCGTATCTATGGCCGCGTACGGCGACGACCCACGCTCTTCCACGCGTATGATGCCCTTGCGCAGGCGGACCGTAACCTCGGCTACGAACCGGTCCTCTTCGCGTCTGGTATTTTCTTTCCTGATCAGAAGGTTAACCGGCAGAGACTCGCGGAATCTCCGGTCGAGTTTTGACAGACGCTTCTCCGCGTACATTCTGATCGCGTCGGTCAACTTGGTGTGGTGAGTGGTGATTTTTAGGTCCATTAGCTCTGTCTGCCGTCCTCGGCCCGATCGATTTGCGCCTGATCCAATCAGGACTTTCCGCGAATTATACGGCCGCCGACAAGCCTGAATGAGGAAAACATGCAGCTGGCATCCACCCTGGAATCCGCCTTGCGCCACGTTACGGACCTGGTGTTCCCCCAGACCTGCGTCCACTGCAACATAGAAGGTCGGTTGCTCTGCGACACGTGCCTCCACGACGCAGAAAGGATAGGCAGCGCCGCGTGCCGATCGTGCGGGATGCAAATCGAATACGACAATCTATGCGGCAAATGCGCCGCATCGCCGCCAGCTCTCACAGGACTCACCGGCGTATTCAATTTCGAAGGGGCGATCAAGGACGCTGTTCACGCCCTCAAATATCGTGACCTGCGGGCCATCGCCCCCCTCCTCGGTGCAGAATTGGCGGAGGCCGCGCACGGGCGGCACAAGAACATCGACGTGGTCGTGCCCGTGCCGTTGCACCGCCGCAGACTGCGGTCCCGCGGCTACAACCAGGCCGAACTCATCGCCCGGCCCGTGGCGGCGCGCCTCGGCGCCCCCCTGGCGACGTATCTGCTTGCCAGGGTCACCGACAACCCGCCGCAGGCGCAGGCCAAAAACGAGGCGGCCAGATCGGCAGGGGTTCGCAACGCATTTACCGCATCGAACGAAGTGGACGGCAAACGAGTCTTGCTGATCGACGACGTCGCCACGACGTGCAGCACTCTGGACGCATGTGCCAGAGCCCTGTCCCGGGCCGGCGCCAAGAGCGTCAGAGCGGCGGTACTGGCGAGGGAACTATGAACTTGCCACCACCCGCACAACCGCACAACATCCGAGCCGTATTCTTCGACCTCTACGGCACGTTGGCCACGTTCCATCCTCCCCGTGAACTCATCCAGGCAAATGCCGCCGCCGAGTTTGGCATGGCGCTTACAGCGGAGGGCGTCGACAGGGGATATCACCTCGCCGATCAGCACATGTCACGCCAAAATGCGACCGCGCCGGTTCGAAACATGAACGCTTCCGGGCAGGTCCGGTTCTTCGCGCGGTTCGAACAGTTGGTGCTCGAGGGCGCCGGTCATTCCGTCGATTTGGAAACCTCAGCCGCAGTCTGGAAAAAGGTCCGCTCCCAGAGATACGGGCTAGTCTTGTTCGATGACGTCATCCCGGCCATGGGCCGCATAAGGAATTCAGGCCTGCTTATTGGGTTGATCTCGAATGTCAACTCAACCGGAAGCGCGTTGGCCGACTCCATGGGACTTACCGGCCATATCGATTTTGCAATCACGTCGGGCGACGCCGGCGCAGAAAAACCTCATCCCGCCATTTTCCACGCCGCGCTGTCGAAGGCCGGCGTTCGTCCGGCAGAAGCGATTCACGTGGGTGATCAAATCGAGTCGGACATAGAGGGCGCGCGCTCAGCCGGAATCACGCCGGTATTGATGGACCGTTTCGGCGGTCACACCGCGTATACGGCCCGCCCCCGGGTAACCTGCATGGCAGAACTTGAACAGTTACTCACCGCAATGCGCGCCGCATAGTCTGGCCGTATCGTACGCGTACACCCGCAATTCTTGATGATTGACAGAACCGCGCCGTTTAGGGTGTCCTGTTCCCAAGTAGCTGCGACAGTTGCGGGTCTTCTGAAAGAGGGGCCAGACGGTACATTTTGCTGTGTATAGCAAGCACAGTTAGGAGTGCCGCCATAACGCCCGACGATGTACTTTGGCGCTTTCGCGTGCGCACGCACTTGCCGAAGAACCGGGCACAGACGCGATCTCGAACATAATTTGCGCTACTACTACGGGGACAGCGCCCACACCGGCAGTTGGACCAACGGACGAACCCCCGAAAGCGTAATCGGCAATGCTAAGATATGGTCTTCCTGAACAGTCAAGTTTCGCCACATCTTGGAGACAGGACACATTAGAGGAGTAAACGGTTCTGATGACGCCAAGTTCCCCGAGTCTCTTTCGAGCTAACAAAACATCTGACGTAGGGGATTCTGAGTCAAATGTCGGACGTGGAACCAGGGCGGCAGTCGTAGGCGCTGTTATGGGTCTCGTGCCAGTGGCGGTTCTCGGCGTTCTGATTTTCCTGAGTGATGAGCCGGGCTTCGCGGTACATTTTGCCGGCAAAATTGCATTGATCCTAGTCTATGCCTCGCCGTATCTTTTCGCCCTCGCAGCGTCGAGGGCAGAAAGACCCGGGACTCGCGGCGGCCTTCTTTTGGCGTTCGGTCTGCTCTCATTAGCTGCGAGCTTCTCTTCGCTGGTGTCCCCGATTACCCTGGTCCTTCTTCCCGCGACATTTGCAATCTTGTTCGCCGCGGCCAGGAGTCTCACAGCCTCGATTCGCCCACTGACGGCCACCTTGACTGCCGCGGTCCTGGGATTAGCGGTTGCCGCAACGGTCGGCCTGAGTCTCTATACGCTCTTCGGAGTCCAAGACCGGGAGACCCGATGTTGGGTGTTGACTCTAAGCGCAGACGGACAATACGTGTGGGAAGACCAGCGGCCCAACCTCAGTGATCCAGACACGCTTACTGTCAGCTTAAGCGGTGGAAACATACGGTCCATATGCAGCGAAATCATCACCAACGCCGAGGCCGGTATGAGCGCGGGCGTCCTGGCTGTTGCCTTTCTGGAGATGCTTCTGATCTCAAGGTTTCGGTGGCTATGGTCGCCGAACAGCGGTCGCGTTTGGGCCGCCGCGTAAGTAGAACGACCAAAGTGCGGGAAGGCTTCACTTCGAGTCACCCCGCGCACATGACTCGCCAAATGGCCCAAGGCTCTTCGGCACAGCCTCCCCTTTGTTGAGCATGTACGCGGCCTTTTTGCATTTCAATGAAGCTGGGACAGTATTATTCAAGGGCCGGATAATCTAGATCGTCGGCCGGGTCCAGGCTCCATGAGAATCCGCCGTAGGCGGTTGGAGGGCCAATTTTGGCGAACTCCGGTCAACTGAG
>JAKZUY010000046.1:0-5442 GCA_047516345.1 Dehalococcoidia bacterium
TTTGGCGTGTCCTCGCGGCAGGTGGGGAATGGTGGATAGAGTTCCATGATTCACTTCTCCTTGATTGTAGTGTCGGACCGGGCGGACGGGGCCGCGGTCCCACCACCAGGGACACGGCCGCCCCAATTGAGAAGCAAGTCAGGGTGAAGGGTTCATTTGGCTAGAGCACGTGAGGGGCCAGAACGCCGCCATGTTCGCGCCCGACGGGCTACCTGACTGGAACCTAAAGGTTCGAGTCCATCACGGCGGCCCTAGCGAAACCTCATCCGCTAGGGCCGCCGCGCCCGCCGACGCTCAAAGTCGTATCGGCCTTCACGGGCGCCTGGCCGAAAGCGATTGGCTATGTTACGGGGTTGATCGGGCCCCGTGGTTAACGCAGGCGGGACCAGTTTTGGGAAGGACCTCCTGCGGTTGGCACGGCTATTCTGACACCCGAGTTAATCCGTTGGCGCGTCCTTGTCGGTCCTGAGGCGCGAGTAGGTTGCCCTGATCAGTTCCTCAAGCGCGGCACTACCCTCGGGATTGAGATGGGGGTCCCGATGGAGGATAGACGAGATCTGTGCGAGGGGGCTCGCACTGCCGAACTGTTCGATGCGCTCACCCCGCATGAACTGATCCGCCGACATCCCGAGCCAACTCGTTAGTGCCGCCAGACTGTTAACGTCGGGCTGACGGCCTTGGGACAGACGGGTGAGCGTGGAGGCGCTGACACCCGACTCCGCCGCTACCTCCTTCCAGGTCATGCGTCGGGAACGCCGCTCGGAGTCCAATACCGCATGCAATGCGGCGACATCGAAATGGTTGGAGCGAGTATTCATAATTTCACACTTGCAATTTAAAGCCACATATTGTATATTGCATTATAGCAAACTAACGCCATATATGAAAGAGGTATCTACTTGGCTAGAGAACTAGAGGTGAATAACTTGGGCTACGACGGCAAGATTGACATAACGGTGAATGACAAGTCGGTGGTGCTCGAAGGCACGAAACAAACGGGCGCGAGCGTCAAGAAGGCTGCTATCGAGCAGGAGGTGAACATCAAGGAAGATTTCGTGCTGAGCATCGAACTCGGCGGGGGAAGGACTAAGCTGGTCGGGGACGACGAGGAGATAGTGGTAGAAGATGGCGAGCGTTTCCTAGCTATCGAGAACGACGACAACTCATGAGTACGATCACGCCAGCGGTGGCGAAGGCTATCGAGGATATTCGCTGCACGTTTGAGGGGTGCGACATCGATGTAGAGCCGGACGCATCCGGTGGGGCGGTTGTGGTGGTGCAGGGTGTCCCTATGGGAGGCCCCTATGTTCAGACAGAAGTTTGGATAGGCTTTCACATAACTTTCCAATACCCATACTCTGACGTATACCCCCATTTTACAAATATGGACTTGGCGCGATCGGACAGCGGCGGTTTGGGAGGTGGCTTCGGGACGGCGTCGTTCAAAGATCAGCCTGCGATCCAGATCTCGCGCCGATCGAACAGGCTGAACCCCGAAACCGACACAGCGGCTCTGAAGCTTTTGAAGGTGATCACGTGGATGAAGAACCAGATATGAGACCCTGGCGGCTGACGATTCCAGAGGGACTGTACGCCGAACTACAGCAGCATCTGTTTCCCGGCGACAGCGACGAACACGGTGCCGTGATCCTAGCGGGAACCTGTGAGTCTGATCGCGGCCTCAGGCTGATCGCACGGGAACTCCACTTGGCCAAGGACGGTGTGGACTACGTGCCTGGGAAGCGGGGGTACCGCATGCTGAAGGCAGAGTTCATCCAGAACAAGATCCTGCGTGCGAGAGACCGTAGATTGGCGTATTTGGCCATTCACAATCACGGGGGGATCGACTCGGTCGGGTTCTCCGCACCTGATGTGACGTCTCACGAACGAGGGTACCCGGCGCTCCTCGACATCGCGCGAGGCATGCCGGTCGGAGCGCTGGTGTTCGCCAGGTCCGCGGTGGCCGGGGACTTGTGGTTTCCAGGCTGTAGCCGAGCGTCGCTAAGCCAAACAGTCGTCGTTGGGCACCGACGACAATTATTGTTCCCGATGCCGGAGAGGGGGGGTGCGGCAGTCGGAATGTACGACCGGCAGAGCCGACTGTTCGGCGACGCCGGTCAGGAACTGCTGCGGCGGACCCGCGTTGGAATCGTGGGGCTGGGAGGCGCAGGCTCGGTGTTGGCAGAACTTCTGGGGCGGCTGGGGGTTGGAGAGTTCGTGCTTGCGGACCCTGATAGGGCCGAGGACACCAACCTGCCGCGCCTCATCGCGGCACGGCGCCACGACGCTGTTTTGCTGTCGTGGTTACCACGAGTGGTCTCGGACAGACTGAGGACTCACAAAGTGCGGATGGCAGCCCGCAACATTCGCCGCGCCAACCGCGACGCTCACATTGATGTCTTGGCGAGGGACTTCCTAGACTCCGACGTCGCGGTGCACTTCACGGACTGCGACTTCCTGTTTCTGGCGGCGGACACGATGGGAGCTCGGCTACTGTTCAACGCCATCGTGCATCAGTATGGGATACCCGGCATACAGGTGGGAGTCAAGATCCCAGTCGGGGATGATGGGACGGTCGGGAATGCGTTTTGCGTCAGCCGCATGATCACGCCCGAACAGGGATGCCTCTGGTGCAATGGGCTCATCAACCCTGCGAGATTGCAGGACGAGGCGGTTCCCGAAGAGGCTAAGAGCGGCTACTCGTACTTGGACGACCCAGACGTGCCGGCGCCCAGTGTAGTTACGATGAATGCGATAGCTTGTGCGCACGCCGCGAACGAATTCCTGTTTCACTTGACTGGCCTGAAGTACGAAGACGCTGAGAAGGGATGGTTCCGCTGGAATCCCCGTCGCGCGATAGCAGGTTACGACATGCCGAGACGAGACGAAGATTGCGCTGAGTGTTCAGGGAAAGAATACAGCCGCTTGGGAATGGGCGATAGTGGTACTTTGCCAACAAGGTCGGCTCGGGGTTAGAGACGCTTCTCACGGCACTCGTACAGTCTGTCGTCCCTAATAACGGCGACTTCCTGTGGCTGTAGCCCGTCGGGATCGCTAGTGATAAGGAGGTTGGGAAGATGGAGCGCCAGCAGGCTGTCTCCGCTTTCGGCGGACGAGGTGGCGTCTTGAACCGTGTGGCCGTAGATGCGTCTCAGGCCAGGAGATGGCTGGTTATAGGACTCAACGGTGGAGATCTCAGTGATCCATGTGAAATGCGGCAAGTGTAGGTCAAGGAGCGCGTCTTTTAGATCATCGCTTGCGGAACCCTGGGCGAGGTGCCGTCGGTAGCCAGCAGCAGATGTCAAGTATGTCCGTAGAACGATGTTGTCGGCGCTATAGGCCGCCTGCAATTCGTCCAACAACATTTCGTTTAGGGGTATGTTCAGTTTCTTGAGAACTCGACGGGCGCCTGGCAGAGCGTTCAGATTGTCATTGATTTGGCTCCGAGCGTTGTGCTCGGCGCGAGTTGCCGTAGAAAAGACTCTGGTCGACATTAGGGCTATGGCTAAGACGGCATGGTCTTGCACATTCAGTTCTACTGGACTGCTGTGCAAGTAACGTTTGGTGGTCTGGTCGCCAAAGGAATACGTCGCGCTGGCATGTTTATCGACGGGGAACCACATATAAGGGCCGCTTTGGTCGTCGTGAACGATGAAGGCGGGGACATAGTCGATTGCGCGGTTGGTCGTGCTCGCCTGCCTAGCGAACACGCGGCCGACAACGGTGACGGCGTGACCGATAGTGCCGTCGATGTTGAGGCCGAGAATGACGGGAATGCCGGACTCTACGTACGGGAGAATAGCACTGGCCATGTCAGGACCGGGGAGAACAAGTGGTTGATAGCCAGCCTCGGCTATTGCCCGTACCATAGAGTCTGTCGACAGTCGATCCGATGCATTGGGCAGCGAGACGGCCTCAATTTGCGATGGAGGTCTGGCGAATTGCGTAATGTCTGCGACGGATACCCAGTTGAAATTGTATCTTGCGTGCATGTGGCGCATGGCTGTCCAGATGGCAACCTGGGCGCAGGCACCGACGCGGGTGTCCTGCTGAAGGAAGGAAGTACCGGTAACCTGCAGCCGGGTGCCGAGAAGGTGGGCGTCGAAGTCGGCTCGGCACGTTACGGTGGCTTCCATATCGAAGCCGCTGGCTAAACGCGCGAGGAGAACCGTTCTGCCGATCGGGGCGGATGACAAGGGGCGGATGACGCAGAAGCCACAATAAGTTCTCTTGGAAAAGTCTTGAAGACTTTTCAGTTGAGTTGTCGAGATGGGTCGCTGCAGGAGCGGCGAGATGTCGTCAGAAAAAAAGTGGACGCGCTTGCAATATCGCTTGTGGGTGCGGAATGTTCGGGCATAGAACTGCGAATAGTCTCTGGAATAGTCTTGGTCAATGTAGGGGTCTTCGACAACGTAGGACTTCGCGTTGAGTACGCGAAGATGCCGGATCGTGTTGCATACTACGCCAAGGGCCTCCCCTCCGAGTAAGCAACCTAGATGCGACCAAGACTCTGGGCTGTCGAGTGGCTCGACCGTGTGGGTTATTCTCATTGCTGGTCAGATAGATGGTGAAGGAGCTTGGCAAGAGGCGGGCGAGCACGAAGCTCAGCGCCATGAAAAGTTTTGGTTCTTCTCAGCGGCCCTGACCGTCTCCTCCTGAATACGATCAAACTCCTTCAGAGCCTTATCGCTGATGGTGAGCGACAAACCCACTTCGCTGGCGAGGATGGTCTTCCGCGTAGAGGTCTGGTTGGCATCATGTTCTGGGCCTATGCGTTCATCAGTTCGGTCAGTTGTCATGTTTTTCTCAGCCTTTAGCTTGGGTTTGAAGAAGTCGAATCGAGGTCGTCAAGGGAACGTTGCTAACAAGCATCAGGTGCGGGCTGCGGATCGTGACCGCGTTCTAGGTCAGAAGAAGCTGACGGCAAGGGGATCACATAAATCAGACAGACCACAGCTCGGTACCGGATACGGAATCATCAGTTCGGAAAGCGAATTTGTCAATAACCATCGCTAGTTTCGTTCCATGATGATGCGAACGACAACTGACACTCATGTAAAAACATATAAAAACATATTAATATTAAAGCAAGTTGCCTGAGTCTAAGGCTCTGGTGACATCCCGTCAAGTTGGGTGTAGACGTTTGGTCCGGCGTTCCGTCATTGCAAATGGCTGCCTCGCACTTTTTGCCTTGCCAGTGCCCTTCGAAGTCCGAACTTTTGCAATTTTCCACTGGCCGTTGCAGTGTCGAAATCCTCGGCCAGGGACCGGAACTCCACGCCCCTCAGGTGCAGGTCCTCAATCACCTGCAGCCCGTAGGTCAGCCCCCTGGAGAGACGGTCGATGTGGGTGACCACTAGAAATCTGGCCGGAAAGCCATCGGCCGGGTTTTGCGCTACGCCAAGCAGACGTATTCCAGTCTTATATGGCCCAGTAGTGCAT
>JAKZUY010000047.1:0-14756 GCA_047516345.1 Dehalococcoidia bacterium
ACAGACCGTCCGTCGCGCCGGTTGCGCTAGGCCCCCAGGGCGCGAGTGCGAACTTTTTCGGCGTCCAAGGCGTCGAGGCAGCACCCGTTGTCGCTTGTGATACTTAATATGATAACGAATACCGTCTGGCTGCTTTGTTTAGCCGGAAAAAGAGGAGGAAGTGTCCTTCGCACTGAGGCCTATTTGACTATGGATTCGGAGCCATACGGCCTTTAATCCCATAATCTATCCCACAGTCTTTACGCGCTTGGGCTATCCGCGGAGAGGAAGAGTTTAGGCTTAGGTGGCTTTTCGTGGATTGTAGGGGAACTCCTAGAAAGGATGTCAGTTATCCAATCGACAAAAACTTAGGTACACGTGGGGAGTGGGACTTGAAGCTAGTTGAGCGAAGTCGAGGCCGCTCCACGTCGGGTCAGTGGCGACGGGAGAGCAGATGTCGGTATGGAGCGCCGTGGAGGGTTTCCCTTCGTAGAAGCTCGTCCCCAGCGCGTTCAGCATCGGCTCGAACGCGCTGAACCAGCCGCGATAGGGATCGGTTCGGAAGTAGGCAGAGAGAGCGTCTAAGTATGGTTCCGGCTCACGTACCGTGACACCTTCGGCGAGCGGGAATCGGCGGAAGGGGGAGTCCGTGGGGAACTCGTGCAGCGAGGGGTTCAGCCCGACGCTCAGGACGCGCACCCTCGAGGAAAAGTAAGCGTGGAGATCGCCGAAGAACAATATCGGCATTGAGGGGCTGACACGTGATGGGAGGCCAGATGCCCGCCCGAACGTCCTCCATACCCCCGAAACCACTTCGTCAAGGCTCGCCCGCTCCCTCAAGAACTCCTACCTGACATACGATTCTGCCTTAGTCCATCACACATCTGATTTATGCACTCTCCTTGACCCTAGCAAGCGGCATGGTGGAGCTGGGGGGACTTGTATCTAAATACAAATTAGCGGGTTTCTGTCATCTATTCCCACACTCGTTACCACAAAATCGTCGGCTTCGACAATGCTCCTCCGGAAGATGGACCCGAAGTCCGGCTCCGGGCCACGACTGTTCACGACGTCCCCGTTCGAGTCTTGCTTGGTGGGCCTGCCGTTAAGAACCCTATCCCGCTGGCTTGCCCCGATTGCGTCGCCTAACGACACCGTGGCGGGGTACGTTTCGGCCGGTGTTCAGTTCTTTTTGACCGAAGTAGGTCCGTGGATCGCAGCAGGCACGAAAGACTTCGTCGAACGCGCCACAATCTCGCCACCGCGCGAGTAGGCGCCAGGGTCGGTATCAGGCGCTAGTCTGAGAATTGTCGAACCGGTGGTGGCTGGGCGCAGAGATCAGGCGGCTGCGCGCAAGCGGGTCCGGTCTCAAACTCATCCGATGTCCCTGATTCCGGGGGTCAACCCACGGCGAATCTTTCAACCAGCTCGTCGGGCAAGTTGAATCCGATACCTGGTTCCGTGGGAAACTGAACGGCGCCGTTTACGACTTGAAGACCGTGCTCCATCAGTGCGCGGCGCAGTGGAGACCAATACGCCTGCGGGGGCGCGTACTCAAAGAATGGCGTGATGGGTGAGTACGCACAGAGGTGGACTATGGCCGCCATCTGTATGTGCGTTGACCAGTTGCCAGGTATGACGGAAACCCCGCGCGGGTGGGCCAGATCGACGACGCGCTTGGCCTCGGTAAGTCCGCCCACGGTGACAGGGTAGGGTTGCACGACTTTGACGCCGCCATGGTCCATCATCTGGAGGAACTCCCAGCGTGTAACTGCGTGCTCGCCCATCGCTATGGACACCGGTGAAACCTGGGCGAGAGCCTTATAGGCGTCAATGTGATCGACCGGGAACGGTGTCTCGAAGAACAGCACGTCGTGGTCGGCCAGCCGGTCGCATATCCAACGCGCGGTTGGGACATCGTTGAGGCCGTAGCCAACGTCGACCGCCAACATGAGTTCCGAGCCTATCAGCGCCCGCGCCTGCCTTGCGCACTCTACGACGGCGGCAGGGGGCGACATCATCGGTTCTACCTTGAACGCCCGGAACCCCAACTCAAGCAGATGTTCAATACGCCGGAGCTGGTCGGAGATCATACGTTCCCCGTCATAGCTATCGGGAACGATGGTGCAGTAAGGAATCGCCTCGCGGCGTTGCGACTCACTGTGCACCTGGTAATCATTGCGTTCGGCGCCGCCCAGCAACTCGTAGACCGGTCGCCCCATCGCCTTGCCGTAGATGTCCCAGAGCGCCACATCGGCCGCTCCTATACAGATGACGGCCCAGCCGCGGCGGTTGCCGTGAATCATGCTGTTGTAAAGGCGGTTCCTGAGGTGCTCAGGATGGACCGGATCCTGGCCTATGAGGATGCGCCCGAACCAGGAATCAGGTCCGTCCAGGACGGCTTTTGCCACCTCCGGCGGGACCGAGAATATCTCGGACGTCCCAGTAATACCCTCGTCCGTTCGGATCCGTAGTACCGCCAGGGAACCTATGCCCTCAGTGTGTTCGGCTTTCTCGGGCGACGGATCGCTGAGGACGACGATTTCCGTGTCAATTATCTTCATGGCGATTCCTGATTTACTATGCGATCAGATGATTTCGATCGCAACGTGCTCATTCAAAGGGCAGTGTAGACCATGAATCGTCGTTAAGACGACGGGTGGTGGTCTCTGGGACTTAAGTTGACCTGTTGACTGGTATGAACGGGACGCCTCTCAAGTAGGCGAGCTCTACAACTTCTTGGCATTGCTTAGCTCGTGCAAGAGTAAGCCCGACTCGCGACGACCTAGCCATCGTATTGTTACGGCCTCCGATCACCCATGCATAAAAGTACGGTTTTCGTGATCCTCATCGCCCCCTTTAGGGTGGCGCTTGCGTCAGCGAGCGCTACGACCAGCAGAACGCAGGCGCCCAGCCAGGCACGTCCTTTTGCTTCCATTTTCCGGGCCTGCCGCCTAGTCGGAACGACTCCTCGGCGATCCGGTCCAGCTCCGCAATGGTCTGATCGGGGGATAAATCGTCGTTGAGGAAACGTCGCATGACCGGGTCGGCGCCAGCTTCAAGGTAGTGGTAGCCAGGCCAGTTGGGGCGTACGTAGGCGCCGTCCAATGCGTCCGCCAATACGTTGCCAAAGCCGTCACGCATGTCGTTGTAGGTGTCGCCCCTGAGGGCGGAGACGCGGCCTGGCTGCCCCTCGTTTTCGATGTAGATGCCGCCCTGGGTCTGCCGGTTCATAACGAAGCGTGCATAGTCCGAGGCTACTTCACGGTGCTTAGACCAGGAGTGGACAGCGAGGCCCACGCCGCCAATGTTGGACGTGCGTGCGCCGGTCTCGGGCATGACGGGCATGTCGGCCGGCGTTATCTTGCGTGTACCCCTGTTGCCGAAGTAGTTGCTATAGGCGAATGTGGCAACCGTGAGCGCCACGCGGTCGTCGTTGCGCATGAAGCCAAAGCCAAGACCGTGATCCGTCTGCATATTTCGGGGGATGCTGAGTCTGTGGACCGCTTTGACGATCCTGAGCCCTCGTCGCGCCTTGTCACGATCGAGTAATTCTCCCTCCTCCGCGTACGGCGCCTGCCCAAGCGCGGCAACGATGCCCTCCAGTAGCAGGTAAGCGCCCAGACCGTTTCCGAACTGGTTGCAGAATCCATATCGCTCGGGCGGCTTGTGGAACGCTTGCGCAACCTCCAGGAAGGAATCCCAGTCGCCCGGAATTGCCGAAGCATCGTCCCCCAATAGATCGGGCCGGTAGGCAGTGATTATCGTTGCGGAGTCGATTGGCAGTCCCCACAGCCGGCCGTCGACGAGATAGCTTCGATATGACGCAGGATCGGCGTCCGCCGCCAATTCGGCCGCCTCTTCGGAACTCAGCAGTTCGTCGATGGGTACTGCCCACTCGTTAGCCGCGTAGTCGCCCGTATTCGGATAGTCGAAACACACCAGGTCGGTCTCGCGGATGCCCGATCCGGCCTCACGGCGGGAAGAGTGGTAACAGTCGTGGAAACTCATCACCTGCCAGTCGACGTGCACGTCAGGGTGAAGTTCATGGTATGCGTTTGCGGTGGCAATCAAAGGGTCGTAGCCCCGCCGATGTGACCAGACGAGCCCCTTCAGTCGGATCATGAATCCCTCCGGGGCGCGGTCCGGTAGAATTGGCGGCATCGAGCGGCGGCGTGCCCTGGCTCGGGCGTCACCCGGTTGCGCCATGGCCGTGCCAATGTATGGTGGGTAGCTAGTCGCACAGGTTGTGAAGGGCTGTGACCCCGCTCGACCTGCCGCGCGCGGCGCAAGGGTCGCCACTGGGCGGAGTGGGGAGCGTACATGAGGCTGATCACAAGATATTCACTCGTAATCGCCGTCTTAACTGCTGGCGTGATTGTTGCGGCAGGCTGCGGCCCCGGGCATGGCAAGCGACTCGATTACAGCGGCAACGAGTTTTTCTATACATCGGCGCTCCTCGACGATGAGGCGAAGGAGATCGGCGACTTCATATTTGAGCGCAGTAGCAGCAACCTTTTGGGTAGCGTCAGTTTGCAGGCGGACAAGAATGGGGTACGCGTCCAGACCGGTTCCGGCGCCAGGCAGTGGCACTTCACTTATAAATTCCATTTCGTTTTGGATGACGCGCAGAGCGGGGGTTCTGTAACTGCCAATAGCCTGGAGCAGTTGACGAACGGTCTTTTCGAAAACGTTCTCGGAGAGGAGACCCGCGAAATCAAGCGCATCACCGAAATGTACGTCTGCCAGAAGAAGTTTGCCGAATGCGATCTGGTCGTTAGTAGTAGCGGAAGCCAATAAATGCCCGGAGCATCACCTGAGTTCATCGGCTTCCGGCGCGCTCGGCGAATCGTCACTTGTGCGTTCGCCGACCCACCACCCCATGGCTTCGTGGAAGCCTCTCTCACGGTCCATGAGCTCGTCTAGTGGGATGTGACACCGTATCCGACTGTCCTCGCTAACCTGCCGCCAAGGCGGCTCAACGTCGTCGCAGATCGCTCCCACTTTCCAGGGACAGCTCGATGCGAAGGCACACGCCGACTCCGTAGTTGGATCGATCACCAGGTCCGAGGTGGCGCCCTCGACCATCAGTACCTGCTTCGCAGGATCGATGTCGGGAACGGCTGTAAGCAGGACGTGGGTATAGGGATGCGTTGGAGGGGTGTACACGTCGGCGGTGCTGCCGATCTCCATCATCTCGCCGTTGAATAGCACCAGTACGCGATGCGCCAGCGAACGCACAACCGCCAGATCGTGCGAGATGAAGAGATAGGCTATGCCTCGTTCCGCCTGCAGCCCGCGTAGTAGTTCCAGCACCTCTCCCTGGACCGACACGTCCAATGCAGAGACGATCTCGTCACAGAGCAAAATGTCGGGTTCGGCGGCCAACGCGCGCGCTATGGCGACCCGCTGACGTTCACCTCCGCTCATCTGGCTCGGAAACCGGTTCAGGTACGTATGGTCCAGCTTCACGTCCAGCAACAAGTCTGCCACGCGTTGACGCATTTGGCGCTTTGGCGTGCCGTAGAACACCGTCAGCGGGCGCCCGACAATGTCTACCACGCGCTGTCTCGGGTTCAGAGAGGCGTCCGGGTTTTGCATTACGAGTTGCATCCTGCGCAGCGTATCGCGGGAGCGCGACTTAACGGAGGGTGGCACGGGTTCCCCGTCGAGAGTGATCTGCCCATCGAACGGGGGCTGAAGACCGATGAGCGCCTTGGCGATCGTGGATTTACCGCTGCCCGATTCACCTACCAGGCCTAGTGTCTCGCCGGGCCGTATCTCAAAATTGATTTGCCTGAGTACCGGTATCGGACTGCCTCGATTTACCAGGTACTTCCCGCGCCGGTGCTGGTAGGCCACAAAGAGGTCCCTCACTCCGAGCTTGCTCTCGTCGCCATCCTGGATGGCGGCGCTGGTTGGAACCCGTTGCGCCTGTTGCTCCGTCGCGGCGCTGTCCGGCCTCACCGCCAACTCCAGGTCAGACCAGCGCCAACATGCGACGGCGTGGTTTGTCGCGGCTGGTTTAAGCGCCTGGGATTCCTCGATACATCGGTCGCGTGCAAAGTCGCAGCGCGGCGCAAATGGACAGCCGCCTTCAGGCAGTTCCTCCCTGTGGAGCATCCCCCGCAAAGGAGGGAAGCGCGCCGGGCCGGCCTCTCTGAGGCGCGGGACGGATGCCATCAGGCCGCGGGTGTATGGATGCTTCGGGTCCTCGAACAGCGGACGGGTGGGCGCAATTTCAACAATCTTCCCGGCATACATCACTCCGACTCGATCGCAGATATTGGCGATCACGGCCAGGTTATGGGTCACGTACACCAGGGACAGATTAAGCTGCGACCGTAGGTCCGTGAGTAGCTTCAGGATTTTTCCCTGCGTCGTGACGTCCAGGCCTGTAGTCGGTTCGTCGAGGAGCAGCAGATCCGGACTCGCCGCCAGCGCCATGGCGATCACAACCCGCTGCTGCTGACCCCCGCTCAACTGGTGCGGGAACTTGCTCGCACTGACTTCGGGGTCCGGAATGCGCACCCTGTCCAGAAGCTCCAGCATCCGCTCGTACCCTTCCTCTTTGGTAGAGACAACGCGGTGGGCAAGAAGCGGTTCCAGCACCTGTCTGCCGACGCGCATCGTAGGCGTGAGCGATGTGGCCGGATCCTGTGGCACGATGGAGATACGGCGACCCCGGATGCCCTTTCTCAGTTCATTGTCAGTAGCCCTGATCAGGTCTATTCCGTCGAATATGACCCGCCCGTTGGTGATGCGACTCGCCGGGTGGGCATAGCCGATCAGCGAGCGAAGTACTGTGCTCTTGCCGCAGCCGGACTCACCGACCAGCCCGAAGGACTCGCCTCTGCCAACCGAGAAGGAGACACTGTCGATGACGTTGTTCCAACGGCGGTCCTGGTAGTAGTCGATCGACAGTTTGTCGACGTTTACCAGGACTTCCCCGGCGGCTTCACCTGAAAGACCTTCTGGCCGCCGGACAGGATCGGCGATGGTGGCCATCACGCCCCCCTTGCCAGCAGGTCTTTGCTGCGGCCGAGGACCCTGGCGAGCCCGTCAACGAACATGTTCATGCCGACGACCATTCCGACCAACACGAACGCCGGACCCATGACCGTGGAGGGCGAGCCGAGCATGGCGGGTGCGTTCTGAGTGATCATCTGGCCCCACTCGGCAGTAGGAGGGCGGATGCCGATTCCCAAAAAGCCGAGCGAGCCGACGATCAATGGGGCGGCTGCCAGATGGACGCCGAACGAGACGAAGAGGGTGCCAGTGGCGTTTGGCAGCAGTTCCCGTATCGTGATTGCCAACGTTGACTCACCGCGCGTTCGTGCGATTCCGATGAAGTCACGAGTGGATAACTCCAACGCTGCGGCGCGCATCAGCCTAGCCGCCGCTGGTGCGTAGACGAAACCGATGATCAGGACCACATACCAGGTGTTCCCGGCGTTTGTCAGCCCGATGATGGAGATGAGCATGATGGCAAATAGCAGTGTAGGAATGCCGTGAATGGCCTCCGCGATACGCATCATCACTTCGTCATAGATGCCCCCGACGAGTGCCGCCGAGAGCCCGATCAGAATGCCCGCGAGGAATCCGAGCCCGGTTCCGAGTACGGCGATCGTCAACTCGAGTCTCGTCGCGAACATCGCCCGGCTGAACACGTCCCGGCCGACGCTGTCGGTTCCAAACCAATGCTGACCGCTCATGGTGTCGAACGGGGTGCTGACGCCTACAGCGGTGTGCGAGTAAGGGATCCACCATGGCGCGGTCAGGGCAACGGCAATGTAGGCAAGAGAAATGAACCCGCCGATCACCATGGTGGGCGGAAGTTCTCTCAGGTACTGGAGAATCAGACGCGGACTTCTCAGAACGTTCGCGTAGGCCAACGCCGATTCCTGCAGCCGGTCAATCGCGGAAGCTTGTTCGATTTCGTTTATGGCCATCTTGAGGTCGGGTAACTGGCTACGCCGAAGGTCGGAAAGGGGTTGTCATGTAAATCGCAGTTCATACGTCTCGCTCGACAAGATCGCAGCACTCACTCCGCGGGGACAGAGTTGTGACGTAACCATTCATTGCCTGGCGGGTCACGTTATGCAGTCCTCAGCCTGGGCACGAGCATAATACCCATGATGTCGGCGATCAAGTTGCCAACGGCGTATGCGAAGGCGCTCAGCATCACACCTAACTCGATAAGGCGTGTATCTCGCGTTTCCACCGCTTGAAACAACAGCTGACCTACACCCGGGAAAGCAAACACGATCTCAACGATCAAGGCGCCACCGATCAACAGCGGAAGACTAAGCGCGAAGACGTTCAATGTTGGCACGATGGCATTCGGCAATGCGTGGAAGAAGACCACTCTGTGGAGAGGCAGACCCTTGAAATGCGCCATCTGAACGTAGTCAGACTCGAGTACTTCGATGAGGTTGTCTCGCAATAGCCTGGTCTTGAAGATCGTGATAGCGAGAACTAATGTTGTCACAGGCAAAACGAAAATCTTGAAGTAGTCGAGCGGTGTTTCAGCTCGTTCCAGGAACTGGATCGCCGGGAGCACGGGTAAAAATAAAACGAACAGGATTAACAGTCCCGGTCCGATTACAAACGTGGGTATTCCCAAGTTTACAAGTGTGTACGTAGAAATGACGTGATCAGGCCATTTGTAACGCCATGTCGCGGCAATGACAGCAGATATTATGGTCACTGGAATGGATATCGCGAATGCCAAACTTCCCAAGTAAAAGCTGTTTCTCAGCTTTGGCATTATCAGTTCCCAGATCGGATATTGTTCAAACGTCATCGATTGGCCAAGATCACCCCGCAAAAGGTCGCCCAGCCAGTCAAAATAACGAATCCACATGGGACGGTCCAGCCCGAACTTACGTTGCCAGACGGCCAGGAGTTCGGGCGTGGCGTCAATTCCAAGAAGGGACGAAGCGGCGTCGCCTCCGCCGATCTCGTTACCGAAAAACACAATTACGGAAATGATCAATAAGACGATCGCCGAGGTGACGATTCGGACGCCTATTAGTCGTGTAATTCTCATCGCCGAAAAGACTGAACCCTAGTCGCCTGATTCCAGATTGGCGGCACGGCATCCCGGGGCCGCCGGCGTCGTGCCTGGGACCGGTGCGTTGCCTGGTTGTTTCGCGAACCTATGCGGGTCATGGCTGCCGCAAGTGGCGCTGGATGTCATTCAATCACCGCAGCTTTTGGATGCAGTATGTCCGCGAATAGCAGGGCGCTCACCCGCCTTTCGATGCGTGAGCGCCCTTCTTCGGTCTGCAAGCGTTGGATTCTGGCCCCGGGTGTCACCGGCTCTACGCCAAGGCCTCCTAACGAGTCAGGCACTCGATCGTTGTGAAGTCCCTTTGATAAAACGGTATGGGAGGCGCATAGCCGGAGCAGTTGCTTCGGATGGCGTCGACCGGCCTGGTGAAGAGGAGGTTTATCAGCCCCCCTTCCGCATTCAGCAGTTCTTGCGCTTGCTTGTAAAGCCCGGCGCGAGCGACTCCGTCGACCGTGCCTTCAGCCTGCTTCAGGAGAGCGTCGTAGTCGTCACGGTACCAGTGCGTCTCAGGCCATCTCGAATCCGAACTGTAGGCGATGGCGAGGGCCTGGCTTGGCGGCCTGATGCCCCAGGCTGAGATACCAAAGGGATTCTTGAGCCACGAAGTGTCCCAGTATCTGGACTTGGGGACGGTTACGAGCTCTATGTCTACTCCCGCTTCGTACGCCATCTCCTGGAATGCCTGGACCATCTCCAGCGCGCCGGCGTGAATATCCGCTACGTACAGTTGAAGTTTTAGAGGATTGTCTTCGTTGTATCCGGCCTCTGCGAGCAGGTTCTTTGCCTCGTCGATGTTCTGAGCGGTGTGGGTACCGGAGAAGGATATCGGCCAGAACGGCGGGATGGGGGTGTCGTTGCCCGGGAAAGCCAGTCCGTTGAGAACGGTGTTGGCGATGAACTCTCGGTCGGCCACCATCTTCAACGCCCTGCGAACATTGATGTCGTCGAAGGGCGGCGTGTCGATCTCCATGTACAGGACGAGTGAGATCGCCGGATTGTCTGCAATCAGGAGATCTACGCCGTCTGCGTTCTGCAGGGCGTTAACCTGCGCGACCTTGACTGCGCCTCCGACTGCGGTGAGCAGATCTACCTGTCCAGTCTGAATGGCGGCGGCGCGGGCTGTATCGTCAGGGATTCCAAAGTACTCGATCGTTTCGGTCCGCGGCTCGTCGGGTTCCCAGTAGTCCTCGAACTTGTTCAGCGCCCAGATCTGCGAGGTGTGATCGAAGCCTTCCATCACATATGGTCCAGTGCCATTGGACTTGACCTGGAGGGTTGCAAAAGTCGAGTCTTCGGGAATAATCGACATCTCCTTGCTATGGAGCAGCAAAGGGATCTCAGCTTGCGCGGAAAGCGGCGTGATTTTGACTGTGTAATCGTCGACCTTGGTCATGGATGCCTCGTCCATGAACCTGGTGAACTGGCTCGACCCCGGTGCGCCGTTTTCTGGGTCGAGCATGTACGCGTAGCTGTACACGGCGTCGTCCGCGGTGAAGTCGGACCCATCGTGGAACGTTACGCCCTTCCGCAGCTTCAATTCCCATTCTGTCCCATCGCTGTTGGCGCTCCAACTCTCTGCAAGCTGGGGGATCGGGTCGTAGCTGCCGGTCAAGTTAATGAGCCGGTTGTACATCAACGTGCCCGAGGCAGAGACACTGTGGAAGGGGTGGATCGAACTCTCAGGCCCTCCCTGTCCCAACTGCCCGTCCGTTGCCACTTTGACAATCTGCGCGCGGCTGGGTGCCGGGAGAGATGTCGGCGCCGCAGTGGGCAAGACCGTTGCAATGACGATCTTCTCGACGATCTTCGGGACCTCTACTTCGACTGTTTGTACGACCTCTACCTCGACCGATTTCTCGACGATAACGGTTTCGACGACGATCGTCTCGCTACCACACGCAACCACCGCAAGCGCCAGTGCGGCTGCCATCACCCCTGCCACGATTGTGGAAAATCTTCGGATCATCATTTCAGCCTAAATTGCCTTCCTGGCGCGGGTCGCCGCCACGTGTGCATTCCACCATGTAACTTGATTCACGGTACATGAATCCAGTTACATCCACTTCGCAATGCGAGGGGGCGTATACCGTATATGCAAATGCCGTCTTTGTCTATAAACGACGAGCAAACCATATATGTTACGAAATTCACAATGCGGCAGAATTGAATCTGCATCCTCTCGAATCGTCGCGTCAGGGACCTCCCCGAGGCACAGGAGTTGCAGGGTCCCGCAGCGGACAAGGCGCGGCCGCCACTGCCAAAGTCTAGGGAGGAGATGCTCGACCATCTCGAGACCGTCACCGAGTTCGCCCAAGGCATTAGCGAATTCCAGAAGAAATGGATGATCGGATATTGAGCTTGGCGCGTCTCCGTTATTTGCCACTTCGGCCCACCCCTCACGTAACCGTCCAAGGCGGATCGGCCGGCGGCAAAAGAGGCGGGATGGGATGCTCTGGCGAACCGCTTTCCGAACGCATTCCGGCTCTTCCCTCCCCCCAACCCCGTTCTGTTTACGATGGTAGGGGCCCCGCCCACACTTGACGCCCGGCGGAACCACTCTTCCGGCCTATTCCCGGACCCCTTTGGTAGTGCCAGGTAACACGCATGTGCGGCGTAAACGGAATCCTTTATAAGAATGCAACCGGCAGCGGATTCGGCCCGGTGGGCGACGATCTGGTCAAGATGCTGGAGTCCATGACCCATTGGGGCAAAGACTCCAGCGGCATCACCGTTGCAGGCGAGGACCTGGCGGGCGACCTGGTCATACGCATCTGGACCGGCGACGAAAGCCAGGCCGTGGATACTCTGGCCCGGGTCGAGGACGCCGTGGCCCGTTCCGGCGGGGTCGTCAACTCGAAGCAGTCCAGCGGGCAGTTCTTGCGGTTGGTTGTCAACTACGAGGGGGACGTCGCAACGCTCGCCGAGGCCTTGATAAACACGCCGGGCGTCGCGCTTCACGGCATCGGCGAGACCTCGGAAGTGGTCAAAGACGTGGGCACTCCGGTCGCTATGGACGACAGGCACCTCCTCAGCCAGCTAACGGGTACTCACGGCATCGGCCACGTGCGAATGGCGACGGAGAGCATAGTCGACGTAAACCACGCGGACCCCTTCTGGGCCTACCCCTTTCCCGACGTGACCGTGGTGCATAACGGCCAGCTCACCAACTACCACAAGATGAAGCGAATGTACGAAGACCAGGGTCACCGCTTTCAGACGGGGAACGACTCGGAGTTGATCGCCGTGTACCTGGCCGACAAGCTGGCCAGGGGGAATCCCTGGACATGGCCCTTCAAGAGTCCATGGACGACCTTGACGGGACTTTCACCTACCTGGTCTCAACGAAGGACGGTTTCGACTACGCCAAGGACCAATGGTCGGCCAAGCCGCTGGTCACCATGGAAACCGACGACATCATTGCCATCGCCTCCGAGGAAGTCGCCTTGCGCAGCGTGTTCAGCCAGGAGATCGACCGGCTGGAGCCCCAAAAGAGCGAGGTCATGACTTGGTTACTCTAGACACCGGTCACTTGGCCACTGACCACGCGCGAGCTCAACCGGCGGGTAAAGGAGTTGGCGTCCACTCACTCGGAAATCACCTTCGAGAACCCCGGGCGCAACGTTGCAGACACCTCAAAGGACGCGGAGGGGTGATGCAGAATCAATCAAAGATGCTGACATGGCGAAGCCTGGGTAGAAAAATTGGGCGTGGGTCAAGAATGCCCTATGTGTCACAGAGAAGTATTCGTTATTGAGTATGCTGTCAGATATGCAAGGTTCTCAAGTCTGTCGAACACCTCCGTAGCCCCATACCTCTTCGATGTTGCCGTTTACCGAGCTGCCCACGGGGATTGAGGAGTTGAACTCACGCGGAGGGTCTATCATGTAGGTGCCGGGGGCTGGTTGCGGGTGAGCCTTTTGACCCGGATTCGGATATATTCTCTTAGCAACCAGTCACAATTGAGCAAGGATAAGGACATGGTAATGAAAATCTTGGCGGTTCTGTCAATGACACTAGCTTTGGCTATAGGCTGTGTCTCGAACATGGAACAGCCCACGCCGACCCCCATGTGGACCCCCATCGAGACTCCCACACCTTTTCCTACACTTATTCGGACGATCACTCCATACACGTTTCCGATAGGAGAGTCTGAGCACGGGACGATGATAGTCTATGGAATGACAGACAAATCTCAGCTCGCTGACATAGCTGATACTATGGAGAAGATCGAGATGTTTGGCACTCCGTCGTTTACGTTTAAGGTAGGCGATGACATTCAGGTCACGATTAAGCCACCAGAGAACCTGAAATATGAAGTGCCTGTCATGTTCACAGAAGCAACCAAATACGTGCTTGACCAATTTAGAGGACCCAAAGCAAGTGACTTTTCCGACCTCTAACCAGTCCTAACTCGTCAAGAATATGGAGGCGAAACTCGCCGCATGTCTTGGCGTGATTATGGCTGACCTGGGCGCCAACATAACAAACAAGGGCGCAGACAAGCCGTGGGAAAATCCATTCACGACAGTCTACTTCGCTCCTGGGTGGCGCGTTGTAGGTGCCGGTGTGCCACCAGTAGGCGCTGCGCGCGGCGATGAAATAGGCGCCTGTGCTGTCGGGGTTGATGATGGTGCGGCTGTTGAGACCCTCTCCGCCGTCGTCGTAGCCCGGTACCACTTGGCTGCCGCCACTGTCGTACACGCCCACGATCTCGGGGTCGGGGTCGGGGTCGGGGTCGGGGGCAGTATCCGTCGTGGGGCTCCCCCGCACACGCGGGGAGAGACCTGATTGATTTGTCACAGTGATGGTCACGCTGATCGTGTCGTCTACCGACGCGTCGGGATTTCCGTCCCCGTCCCGGCCGTCATTGACATGCACGGTCAGTTCCACGCATGCAGCGGAAAATTGAGGTACTCGTGGATAGTCGACTCGGACTCAGTCGATGTCAGATAGGTGACTACAAGTCAGGACGGCCGCGCGTCATCCCTCAATCCATTTGAGTCAGGGCAAGAAGAAATCATTCCGCTTGTATCTCCGTGGCCGGGTTCGAATCCAGTCCGTTGGACCTTCTTGGACGATAGACAGAATTATTTTCGAGATGCGAATGGGCCTGAGCCTGCTGAGGCGATCGGGTCAAGCATCATCGACCCTCTCCCTAGACCCTCCAAAGACCCTCCAACTCGCGTTCTTCATCAGCCTGCCAGGGATCCAGGCCGTGACAAGCCTGGTCCAAGGGAAAGGAAGAGTCCTGCGCGCCTTACCCCCGCCTAGACTTTGCGCTGCTCCGGAAGTGCGGCGTGTGTTCCGAGGAGAAGTCCAGCCCCGCGCACCTGACCTACAAGAGACTTCCAGAGCCCGCGCAGCTCCTCACTGGTGCGCTGTTGCCGCACTCCCTTCGGAGCCTGCCAATTCCTCGGGTTGAAATACTCGCTTGGAAGGTCAATCGGTGGACGAGGAAACCCTGCTTCCCCGTGCGCTGGCATTGCGGGGAAGAAGCTGAACATCCCATCTACTGGATCTTCTGGTGTTGCTCCCCTGTAGAGCCTGAAAGAGGCCTGCTCGTTGTTGTCTACCATCGGGCCACCGGTCACCGTGAGGAATGCCTCAGGCGCCGCATCTGCTAGCACCCGGCGCGCCTCTGGCGCTGAGTACGTGAGGGAGTCAGCGACTACGAGCACTGTGTCGAGGACCCACTCCGGAT
>JAKZUY010000048.1:0-2585 GCA_047516345.1 Dehalococcoidia bacterium
CTATAATCGACCCGTAGCACGCCCGGGATCCTGAAAGCCTGTATTGACCTCGGCGACAACAGTCTAACCTCCACCTGGCACTGGCCGTTGTCGAACCCGACCACCAAGGAACCCAAGAGGCATTGCACATTGACTGCTGACCAAATGACCACCAACACCATGAACTCTCAAACCGGACAAACCGTGCTGCTCGGCCTGGCGAAATGCCAGAACTGCGGCTCTCCGATGACCATCCTGGACGGGAACGGCGAGCGGCCCTCGCGCTACGGGTGTCCCAACGCCATGGGTCCGCATGGAAACGCCTGTGACACGCCGGAGATCGAGACCCGGCGGATGGACGAGCTGGTCGTCAAGCACCTGGTCGCCACCGTCCTCACCGACGACCTGCTCCAAGAGGTCATCGCCCAAGTCAGGCAGGACGCCGCCCAACGAGCGCTACAACAGCAACACCACCTCGACACCGTGCACAGCGAGACCGACAGGCTGGACCGCGACAGAACGAAGCTCATCGAAGAGGTGGAGCAAGGCGAGACCGCGTACGCCGAAGTCTCCGGCCGGCTGGCCAAGATGGGCGATGGCTGGCGTGCCATACAGGGCGAGGCCCGCCGGGCTGAGCACGCTCTGCAGGGCTACCAGTACGTCGCAGGCGATGAAGACCGGGTAGCATCCTACGCCCGCAACCCCGAAACTTACCTCAGGGAGATGAACGCCGCCGCAACGCGGTCGCTCGTCGAACTAATCATCGACGAGGTACTGATGGCGGCAGACTCAGTCACCGTGATTTACAAGATGCCCCTGCCATTGGGCAGCGGAGCCGGCGACGCCCGCAGCGTTATACCGGTGCAGCTGCACACGGGCTCCGCTCCCAACAGGCCTGCCGACTAGCTCACGGAGACCAACTCGACCCCGGCCTTCGACAACCGCTCACAGACCGCGAAAAAGTCCGCCGCGTTACTGCTCATCCGGTCCGGTGACCAAACGAGCACCCGGTCAAAACCCTTGGCGCCGGACTGAACGTCCGCCAGCAGTTGCTGCAGGGCCGGCCGGTCCAGGCTCTGCCCGCTGAAGCCCTCGTCGGCGTACCAATCGATGACCTCCATGCCTCGCTCGCCGGCGAAACGCCGGATCCCTAGCTTCTGGGCGTCCACATGGAGTGTCGCGTCGCCTCAGACGGTGGAGAGCCGGACGTATCCGACGTTCCTCCCTGTCGCCTCAGCTCCGCCCTTCAATCGTTCCATTTTCGTCACCATTCGCGACCTCCTCAAAGTTGCTCAATTTCACGCTCACCGGGAAGTCCAAAAGACCTCTGAAGCCCCCGGGCTCAGTGTTTTCCAACAGCGACCGGACTGTCCGGGAAACACGTCTCGAAAACGGTGAGCGCAGCCTCTTACGCCTAACCAATGGGAAGCTGAACGGCGTCAGATCAATCTCCATCGGTTGGATGTCGAATATCTCAAACTTGGTGTTGCCAAGCAGATCCAAATGCGCGCGCGGGTTGTAACCGACGCGGGAGGACCGGGGATCGCTCAAATCAAGCAGTTGATCCATGTGGTCGAACAGCCCGGGCGAGAAGCGCCGTCTCCGACCGCCGTATAGGAGCCGGTCAACCAACTGGGTTCGAGCGGGTAGGCGACGGTAGCCGTACGGCCAGGTTTGCACGCCTTGTTCCAAGCGAGAGGTCAATGAACCCACTCCAATGATCGGGACCATGTCCTCCATGGTGGTCCGAAAGCGGACTACCGGAGGGTACGAGAAGAAGGTGAGGCCATCCCACGCCGGATCCTTGGGTTGCATCCGGGTCTCATCAGCGGCAGAGCTCTGGGCCAGTTCCAGGGACTGTCGGGTCCAATCCGCCGACATGGCGTCACCGACCATCTGGGCGATCGCCCAGACCAACCGCTGGCTCACCTCGTTTGCATCAGCCGAAGCGATTTCGCGATTGCCCGACACATCGCGGGTTTCGTCTTGGTTCATTCGTTGTTGACTCCGGTTTAGGGCTGAGGGATTGCAGAAATGCGCGGCCCTGACCTTCAGATTTCCAGGTTGATTTTCATACGACTTTGGTACAAAGAATTATAACTCATCGGACCCCACACCGGCAGGTCGTTGGTGTCACAATCGCAATCCGGTTTTCCAGTTGATCCCGTATCAAGAGCGTAGATGCTGGGCCGTGCAGCAGGAATAGCCCGCAGACCACGCGCCATGGCCCTGCGCGCGTCCGGCAGAGTGCGCTATAATTAATAGCAACAATTACAACGCCGACCAAACAAAGGGGGCAAGGATATGACTGACACACATCCCCCGGACCACCCGGGCGACGAAACCTACACCGCCGTGTCGTCTCCCGACGCTGCCGCAGCCGACCACCCCGTCGAGCTGCCCATCGGGATCGTCCTGCGCCAATTGCGAGGTGAACGCAGCCTGCGGGCGGTGCAGAAGGGCAGCGGTGTCTCCAACACCTATTTGTGCAACCTGGAACAGGGCATCCAGCGGCCGGGCTTCCGGATCCTGGAGAGACTAGCCGACTACTACGGAGTGAGCATGTCGGACCTATTCCGACGGGCCGAGATGCTGCGCGAACACGG
>JAKZUY010000049.1:0-2896 GCA_047516345.1 Dehalococcoidia bacterium
CCCCCGACGAGTTCGACCTCCCGGGCGGTCGTGGTCGTAACGTCTTTTTCGTGGTACTTGCCCCGCTTGGGTGCCTCCTGAACATCAACTATCGACACGTTGGCGCCCTCGCGTGCGAATTCGACGGCGATGGACCGGCCGATGCCCGAACTGGCACCGGTTACCAGCGCGGTTCTGCCTTTGAGTAACATGTTCACCTCCGAATTCCTGCCGGCCGCGTATAGGCGGGTTCTCCATCGTGCACGACCAGAATAGATAATAGTGCGAACATAGTCTGAGATGTACTGCCCGCGATCAGTTTTGACGTCGACATCGGGCAGACGCGCCTGCACGAATTGAGCGGTCTACAGTCGATCGCTTGCGTTGACCTGAGAATCACCCGCAACTAAGCTGGAACTCAGGCGCCGGTTGCGTGGGCATCATTCTGGCGTAGGTAACTGATTTGCGCGACATTGTCGCCTTACGGTGCGGTGGTAGCTCAGCTGGCAGAGCGCCTGCCTTCCAAGCAGGGGGTCGCGGGTTCGAATCCCGTCCGCCGCTCCACGCCCACGCGCTCGGTCTGTTTGCGAACTTGCGCCAAACGCGGTCTACCTGGGCTTCGCGCCGTGCAACGCTTGTCCTACGATGTCCACGCCAACCGATTCGCCCCATGCCGCCAGTAGTTGGTTGGTGATCGGCCCCGGATGGCCGTCGCCAATTTGCCTGTGGTCCGCTTTTGTGACCGGCAACACACACGGTGACGTGCCGGTGAAAAATGCTTCGTCTGCCGTGTAAAGGTCGTAAGGTTGGAGGTCCTCCTCGACGGCTTCGAGCTCGAGTTGGTGTGCCAGATCAAGGACCATGCCGCGGGATATGCCCTGTAGGATCGCTCTGTCCTGCGGAGTCTTGATCACGCCATTTGAGACCAGAAACACGTTGGCGCCGGTGCCCTCGGTCAGATACCCGTCCATGTCCATAAGAATCGGCCAGCCGTCAGGGTCTACGTCAGCAGCTTCGAGAGCCGCGAGATTGAAATTGAGTCGGCTGTAGTGCTTTAGCTTCGGGTCGATGGTCTCTGCCGGGTGGCTCCTGGTACGGGCTATAACTCCGTGCGCTCCGGTTTCGTACAGATGAGCGAACCCACTGAAATCGACATGCTGGACGATAACGCCGACGGTCGGCGGCCCTGACCGCCGCGGCCCACCACCCACTCCGCGGGTAACGAACTGCCTGACCGTCAGGTCTTCACTCTCACCCCGAAGATGTTCGTTGCGCTGGAGAGCTTCTTCGCTCAGATCGATCATGTCGGCCGACGACATGCCGGGATCAATGCGTACGAACTTGAGGGAGCGCCACAGGCGGTCGACATGTTCCGTGAGGCGGAAACTCTTTCCGTTGAAGGTCCGTCCCAGATCGAAAACAACGTCGCCAACCACGAATCCCGAGTCCAGCGGATCGATCCTGACCTCGCCCAGTGGCATCCATTCGCCATTAAAGTAAGCCGTGTAGTCACTGTCTGTGCTGATCATAATTGGCCTCCTGACCCTTTCGACAAATTCCTGTGGGCAGTCCGACGTGGCTACATTGCCGGTTAGTTGAACCGTCTCGTTGACTAACCGGTCCCGGGAGCCGTCGCCAATGTTCATTCTGCGTGATTGACGGCATCAATGCGCCAACCAGCGGGCGGGGTTAGCTACCCTAATTTTATGTATTTGCTCATCCGTCACTCCTGAATTTCGTAGCCGGGGTTCGATGTGCTTCGAGAGGTGGGCGAAACCCCATCCGCCGTACTCCACGAGCAGCATCTTCCAGCAAATATCGTGCGAAATGAGTATGTGATCGACGTATCCTCTCTCTATCGTGTCGACTACCAGCTTGATCCGTTCAAGGTCGCGCGGCATTTGGCTAAAGCTCAAGTCGCTGTATTGTTCCATGCCGAACGTGTCGAATTCAACGAACGCGCCGCGATCCGCCACTGAGGCGACGTAATCGGCGTCGGGCCTCGTGTCGAGGTGGCAGATGGTCACGCGTTCAAGATTGGCCCCCTCCGATTCGAGTATGTCCAAAGCGTGGTGGGCCAACCGATTCGGCCGGTAGTTGTAGATGTGTACGGAAATGGGGGCGCCGGTTTCATTGTGGCCCCGTCCGGACGCGCGCAGTACCTTTTCCTCATTGGGTACCATGTCGGCGTGACCGGTCAGGTCCCAAACGTCCAGGGGGACATCGTACAGCGGGGCGCCGGTGGCGATTTCACCTATGACGCCGGCACGAACGCCGGTTTCGCCGATACCCACTTCCAGTTCCCGCACCAGTTCCGCCGCAACATCCTTGACGGTTCGCCCGGACATGTTGGGCGGGTGGCCTGCGGCCTTGTAGTACCCACAGCCTGCGATGATGTTCAGGCCGGTGGCTTCGGCGATCTGTCTCAGCCCGGCGGCGTCACGGCCGAGCCCGCGTGAGGACACATCGACTATCGTAGTTCCTCCAGATTTCTTGAATAGTTCGATCTCTCTCGCTGCGAGGGCTGGGTCGCTGCAACGGCCGTTGTCGGCTATCAACGCCGCTCGGCGACGCAGGGCGCCAAGCTGATTCATCTGGACCGTTTCGCTGGCGTGCATTCCGGCCTCGACATCGTTGGGTCCGCGCACGTAGGCCGCCTGGTCGTACAGCAGGTGTTCGTGCGTGAGGGTGACGCCAAGCGCGTCGGCATCCACTGGCCCCAACACGGTAGTAGCCTGTTTCTTGCTCACACTGATCCTCCCTCATCATGGCTGATAGCCCTAACCGTAACGGTAGAGGGCCATGGTAGCCAGATCGTCAAGTATCGTCCATTGCAACCGACCTGCGTCTGTTCGCGCGCAGCCATTCAGAATGGTCTGGCGGCCGCCAAATTTGTTCCCGGTTGCTCCGACCGTGG
>JAKZUY010000050.1:0-5670 GCA_047516345.1 Dehalococcoidia bacterium
TACGAGCAGCACCGCGTGGGCGAACGCCTGTGGAACGGGATTTCGACCGTGCGGGTAAATTGCGGTACCGCCATCGTGGGCACGCCGGAACAGGCGTCGGCGGAACTCCTCCGCTACTGGCAGCTCGGCATCGATGAGTTCATCCTGTCCGGATACCCGCATGTCGAGGAGTCCCGGCGCGTCGCCCGACAGGTCATCCCACTCCTGAAGGAACTGATCGCAGCAGAGTCGATATCGTGAGACTGTCGCCCACTTTGTGAATACGGTGGGCGCCGTAACAATCGCCGCCCCCGTTTCCACGGCCGCACATTGAAACACCCGTGCCCGAACCAAACCCAACACCCGACACCGGAAAGCCATCGGTCTTCCTGGCAAACGTCGGCGCCAATTCTTCGCACCGCTTTCTGAGCCCGATTTTCGACGATGGCGCCTTTGAGTTCATAACCATCCCGGAAGAGCCGTTACAGGCGGGTCCTCATTCGGTGCGTTACCGCGATCTTCGAAGTCACTACGACCCGAAGGAGTCACTGAGCCGGTGGATCCCCGATCGCCTTCTCGACAAGGCCACGCACTTTGACCCTGAGTTCGGCACGAACACCTACGGGGACAATTGCGAATGGGCGCCAAGAGCGTTTGGGTTGAAGGAGGTCCGGCCCGGCGACCTCATATTTTTCCTCGTGCGACTGGCCCGTTGGAGCGGAGGTGAATTCACCGGAGAGTCCGGCTTTTTCCTGATCGGTTTCGTCGAGGTGAAGTCGATCTTCCGCGCGCCGGCCAATCCCGCAGGGACCGCCTCGCCCGCCCGCTATGCCGCAAACGCGCACGTCAGGCGCGCCATGAATGACGGCCGGTATTGGGACGGATTCTGGGTGT
The DNA here is from genome assembly GCA_047516345.1 of Dehalococcoidia bacterium. GTDB lineage: Bacteria > Chloroflexota > Dehalococcoidia > Lucifugimonadales > Lucifugimonadaceae. Next base: position 874 of record JAKZUY010000050.1, read on the forward strand.
TTGCCGGCTCAGACCGTTCGACACGCTTTCCCCGCGCCGTGCCGGTCGACCGCGCGTTCGCCGACTGTGTATTGCGCACTGCGTCCGGCCAGCCGTACATCTGGTCTCCGAATCGCTCCGAACTTCAGGTGATCGGTTCGTACACACGCACATGCCGGCGCATCATCGACCCGCGGGACCCGACTTCCAACGCCAGGACCGACGCCCTCAAACAGGCCGTAGGACGCGCCAACCCTGGGACCCTCGCCAAGCTGCTGTGATCTGCCACCGCCGTTGACATGTTCAGAGGCTCGCGGATACGTTAGGCGCCTGAAGGGTTCCCTGAATATGCCTCAATTTGCGGAGTTTTTCGCTGGAATCGGCCTAGTGAGAAAGGCCATCGAACCGCTGGGTTGGGAGTGCGCGTTTGCGAACGACATTTCCCCCAAGAAGGCGGAGCTTTACGAGCGCACATACGGTGACGCGCATCTTGTAGTAGGCGATATCCATAATGTGTCGGCCGACCAATTGCCGCGCGGCATTGACCTATTCACTGCCTCATTTCCATGCATCGATCTTTCGTTGGCTGGAAACCGCAACGGAATTGACGGCCAACACTCCAGCGCGCTCTGGCCGTTCCTCCGTTTGCTGCGGGATTACTCTGAAATAAAGCCTCCAAAAGCCGTGCTGCTTGAAAATGTAGTCGGAATGCTTACCTCGAATGGCGGGCTCGATCTCTACAGGATCGTGTCGGGGCTGAACGAGTCGGGATACAGAGTCGATGTAGTTCTCGTTGACGCCAGGTGGTTCGTGCCTCAAAGTCGGCCGCGAGTTTTTGTCATCGGGCTGTTGCGAGACGACAAGGTGATGGAGTCGTCCCATGGAAGCGCAGCCACTCGGATCAGACCCAAATCTGTAAAGGCGTTTCAGGATGCTCATCCGGGCGCAGACTACGGCGAGATTCCGTTGCCGGATCCTCCGCTACAGTCTCAAAAATCCTTGCCTGAAATTCTTGACGATGTCCCGCTTGCATCTAGCCTGTGGTGGCCGGAAAAAGACGTAAACAGTCTGATTGACCGCATGAATCCGCGTCACAGGGAACGCGTTGAACTACTCGCCGACGCCGGTTCGAACGGCGTGGCAACCATGTTCCGGAGAGTGCGTTCCGGGCGTACCGTCGGGGAAGTGCGCAATGATGGGCTTGCCGGGTGCCTTCGTACACCCGTGGGTGGCAGTAGCATCCAGTTTTTGGTAGATGCCCGCGGCGGCAGTCCACGCGTAAGAAGGATGACGGCGCGAGAGTACGCAAGACTTCAGGGCGCCGGAGACTTTCCTGTCGATGTACCCGATCGGCAAGCCATGTACGGATTCGGCGATGCGGTCTGCGTCCCTGCCGTCCGTTGGCTTGTTCAACATGCTTTTGGACACCTCGCTCACGGTTTGGCTGACACATCCACTGTTCAAGCCGATAAGCAGCCTCGCCTGCTTGAACGAAGGTCCCCCTTTACTACCGATACGCTGAACGGCCCGAAATTCGGTTACAAGAACGGCCGTCGACGGGACCCCCTAACCGTTTCTGAGCGATCCGCAGTGATGAAAAGGGTAAAAAGTAAAAACACGGCGCCTGAGACGTCTCTTCGGAAGGCCCTTTGGGCCAATGGCAACCGGTATAGGCTTCACGCCGGGGATCTTCCCGGCAAGCCCGACATCGTATTTCGCCAGCAGAGAATTGCAGTTTTTGTGGACGGCGAGTTTTGGCACGGCAAAAAGCTCAGTAGCAATCGCCTGGCCGAAATGAAGCCTTACTGGCGTGCCAAGATCGCCAGGAATATGGCACGAGATGTAACTACCAATGAGAAGCTGGTCGAATCTGGTTGGCGGGTTGTCAGAGTCGGGACGAAATCAATTGACCGGGATCTAAGCGGCGTCGTTAACGTACTGGATCAACTGCTGTTGAACCGCATTCCCGATTCTGTCCCTGCCGGCTCGGAAATTCATCTGCCCGATGTGCCCTGACAAGTCCAGTGAACACGACCGGTCCGCGACCGTAGGCTTTGGATTCGCGGGTTGGTATCGGAGCGTCCCAAACCAACGGCTCGGCTTCCCGCCAAAGGGCACTATCGGAGGTGCACTGGTCGTTCTGGAACGTTTGCGAGAAGCCCCCGATCTGGATGTCGGGAAGCACACAGCGCCCGGTGGTTCCCAAATCGCAGGAGTCGGCGGCGGCGCGGTTCGACAAATCCTCTCCAGATACGGTGAAAACCGGAGGTTCTTGAGCGAGGGTGGGCGAACCAATCGCGGGCTGCGCGGTTCAATCGAGCAGTTATTGAAGTCACTGGCGGATTCCGGGTTCGGCGAACTCAGTTCCCAAGCGCGGGTGTCGGCAATCGACGACATGCAGGCGTTCCTGGTAGAGGAAGTCAGGCGGTGGCACGGTACCCAACGGCTTGCGCCCAAATACCACTCCGGCCGCCCGATCTGGTACTTCGTGAAGGATTTGCTGGAAATAGCCCACGAAAGAGGTGTGGACGGACCGGTCGCGGAGTACCTCGTTGGCGCCAAGTTGCAGCTAAGATTTCCGGGGCATCAGATCAGAAACACGTCGTATAGCACGGCGGACGTGCAACCCGGCGTGTTTGGCGATTTCGATGTCGGAGATACCGTGTTCCACGTAACTGTGTCTCCGATGCCTGCCTTATACGAAAAGTGCGTGGACAACCTGAACGACGGCAAGATGGTGTATATAGTGACTTTGTTTTCACTTGTGCAGGCAACCGCCATGGGGGCTGATAGACATGAACCAGGCCGCATTGCGGTCACGTCGGTTGAGGGGTTCGTGAGTCAAAATCTGGATGAGATGAGTGAGTTCGCTGCGGACCAATCGAAGTCGCAATTGAAGAGCCTGCTGGAGACCTACAACAATCGCGTGAGCGAAGTCGAAGCGGACCGGTCGTTGCTTATCAAGTTGCCTGAGAATCTTGGGTGAGCCGCGGCTTTGTTTGGCGGCGAAGAGGACACGATGATGAAAGTTCTGATTACAGGTTCTAGTGGCAATATCGGCTCGAAGCTGGTGAGGTTGCTTGGGGACGATTTCGAGTTGGACGGGCTCGACCGGGTTCCGCCACGCCCTGGGTTGGAGTTACCGGCGGTGGTTGCGGACGTCCATGAGGTCGATGACCTGCGCGGTGTGCTGTCCGGACACGATGCCGTGATTCATCTGGCGGGCAACCCGGCCGTCGAAACCCCGTGGCCAGACGTGCTCCGCAACAACATCACCCTGACGCGCAACGTGTTTGAAGCGTGCAGGCTGGAGGGCGTGCGTCGCGTCGTATTCGCCAGTTCCAACCATGCCGTCGGCTTGTTCGAGAACGACGAGCCGTATGTGCGGATTCGCGCTGGCGATTACCGAGGTCTGGAGCCCGGTGGGTTTAAGCACGTCGACCACACGGTGCCGATTCGGCCGGACAGTGACTACGGGGCAAGCAAGGCATTTGGGGAGGCGATGGGGCGCTCGTACTCGGAGCGGTTCGGGCTGGAGGTCGCCTGCCTGCGAATCGGGTCATTTACGGAGGAGAACGATCCCACGGCCAACATCAGGATGCGAGCCACGTGGTGCAGCCACCGCGACCTGGCCCAACTCATCCGCCTGTGCCTCACGTCGGCTGACCTGAAGTTCAACATCTTCTACGGCGTGTCCGGCAACGCCTGGCGATTCTGGGACACGTCACACGCCGCCGCGATATTGGGGTACCGGCCCGACGACAACGCTGAGGACCACTACGGCGGGTAGCTGGCCTGCTGGTCGCCGCTGGGGTCGGCAGGTGTCGACGGGGCGGAATGCCGAACCGCGAATTTGACCGCGCGGTCCAGAAACAATCTCAAAAGCCCCGTCATTCCCGAGAAATCGGGAATCCAGAAGGCGGAAGAGACGAGTTTGCCCACTTGAAGGATGGTTCTTCTGAGACAGCCGCTTAGTTAGCCAAGGCGACTGAGGCGGCTTCGACGGTCGCTTCGATGTCCACCGGGGTGTGTGCGAGCCCGACGAACCATGCCTCGAACGGGGAGGGCGGCGGATAGACCCCCTGCGCGATCATCTTGTGGAAGAACGCGGCAAACGCGTCCCCGTCACTTGCGCTGGCCTCGGTCATGTTTGTGACCGGCCCATGGGTAAAGAAAACCGTCGCCATGCCGCACACCGAGTTGATCGTCACCGGCGTGTCGGCACTTGCGAATGCGTCCTTAAGGCCGAGTACGAGCCGCGACGTGGAGTCCGCCAGCCTCTCGTAGGTCCCCGGCTTTCGGAGTTCCTCCAGAGCGGCTATGCCCGCCGCCATCGCTACGGGGTTCCCTGAAAGCGTTCCGGCCTGGTACATCGACCCCAATGGAGCGACGTTACGCATGATCTCCTCGTTCGCGCCGTACGCTCCCACCGGAAATCCGCCCCCGATGATCTTGCCCAGGCACGTGATGTCGGGAACAACCCCGTACATCGTCTGCGCGCCGCCCGGGTGGACGCGGAAGCCGGTTATCACCTCGTCGAAGATCAGCAGGGCTCCGTCTTTGATAGTCAGTTCCCGTATTCCTTCGAGAAAACCCGGCGCGGGCTCGACCACGCCCATGTTTCCGGCCACGGGCTCGACGATCACTGCCGCGATCTCACCCCGGTTCACGGCGAACAGCGATCGAACCGCGTCCAGATCGTTGTAGGGCGCAACGAGGGTGCTCGCCGCGTATTCGGGATGGATCCCGGCAGAGGTCGCGATGCCGTGCGACGCAACACCGGATCCCGCTTCGACAAGCAGGGCATCGTCGTGACCG
>JAKZUY010000051.1:0-6711 GCA_047516345.1 Dehalococcoidia bacterium
CGGTGTACCAGAACAGCCTTGCCCCGCTCCGCGAGCGTCCGCAGGCCCGTTTCGGCCAACTCGACGGGGTCCTCTGCGTCTATCTCCCCGGCCCTGACACGCGGCCCGGCGGGCGACACGTCCCAAGTGAGTGGGAAGAACTGCGGCCCCGACATGGCGAAATACGGGTCGCCTGCGGCATTGCCCAACGCAAAGCCGTTGATTGCCCGTTCCACGGCGAACCAGACGCGATCCGAGAAACGCTGCGGCGGATCGCATTTTCTTGTCGCGGCGCCCGACGCTCTTGCGTGGCCCGGCAGCAGTAAGCGGTCCACGTAGGTGAAATCAAACATACGGGCTATGCGGCGGCCGACTTCCGGCGCCCCTGCCCCTATCTGTCCATCGAGTGTTACGAGTGCCATGTCGTCAATCCTCGGGTCAATTACGACCCATTATGCGACTGATTTTGCTTGTGCCTGGGTGGGGCCAAGCTCAACTACTGACTTGAACGATCTCCATAACTCAGAGGTGTTTTCAGTAAGTGGGTGCGCGATGGCGTCGTACAGCCATCGCGTAACGGTGGTCTGGATCATGCCGAAGAACATCGTTGCCGCCACTGCAGGGTTCACCGACTTGGCGATCTCACCGCGGGCGATGCCTTCACTTACGATGCCCTCGACCAACCGCAGGTAGTCTTCGATCAGCGCTCGGCCCGCTGCCCGCACCTTCGGCCCCTGGAACTGCATCGCCTCGGTGATCACGACGAACGAAATCCCGCGTCGGAGTTCTACGTACGAGAGGTGCAGCCTGAGCAGACGCTCGAGCTTTTCGTGCGCGGTCCTGTCCGAAGAGGTGGCGCGGGATATGGCGCTGAAAAGGGAGTCCCTAATCTCGTCTACCAAGAGCAGCAGCACCTCTTCCTTGCTCCGGACGTGGCGGTAGACGGCCGCCTCGCTCACGCCGACCTTTTCGGCGAGCGCCCGGGTGGTGAGCCTGTCAACGCCTCCCGCGGCGATTAGCTCGCGAGCGGCCTCGACGATCTGACGCTGTCTCGTTTTGTGATCGAGTCTTATTCCAACCATTTGGGGCTCCGGCATCGATGGCGACGCTAAGTGCAGCTATGTTAGTAAGCATTCACTAACAACGCAATACCGGCGCGGCGAAACAGGGGTGAATGGTGGGTCTGTCTGACAAAGTTGGCACCTCCGCGTCATCCGAGCGTAGAACCCCTTCGTTCAAGGCCCAGGGCGGGTTTGAAACCCGCCCTACAATCGCGTCACAGCCGGGTGGGACCCAGTCGTTCACGGCCGTGGCTTGGAGACGGCGCGGCGCGGCCGAAATCGTAAGCACAATCACGACCTTCGCAGGCCGCAAAATCGATGGGATGTGCGCGTCACCCGGGGCACCTGTATGGCAACGCGGATTCTTTGAATACGTGATGCGCAGCGAGGCCAAAGGCGGTTTGAAACCCGGCCCTACGATCGCGTCATTCCGGTGTAAAACCCCGATGCCGCCCCCTCAATCACCGGGAAAGGGGGGCGGGCGCGGGCCTGTCTATTGGCCGTTGTTGACGGCTGGATTTTGCAGGTACTTCAGGAGGTCGCTGTCGGGGTCCAGGACTATCGTGGTCTGACCGGCGAAGGAGTTTGTGTAGGCCTCCAGCGACCGCCGGAAGTCGTAGAACTCGGGGTCCTTCTCCAGGGCCTCTGCAAGTATGTTGATCGCCTCTTGCTCCGCTTCGCCTCTAAGAAGCGCAGCTTCACCCTGAGCCGACTCCAGGATGACGTTTACACGTTTGTCCACGTCGGCCCGGATTATGGCGTCCTGCTCGGATCCTGCGGCGCGGAGGCCACTTGCTATACGTTCCCTCTCGGCCTCCATGCGTGAGAAGACCGAGGTGGCCACGTCGGGCGGGAAGTCGGCGCGCTTGATTCTTACGTCTACGATGTCGATCCCCAACGTGCTGCTGACGGGAAGGAAGTATTTCACATCGAATCCCTCAAGCCTGGCCGGGTCCGCCCTCAGTACAGCGAACTCTTCAGCCGTCGCCGGTCTGCCTCTGGCCGGGTCCTCGTCGGGTTCTCTGATTTCGGTCACCTCAATGGTGACCTCAGGGTTGTTGATCTGACCAGGCAGGTCAAGCAGTAGTTCCAGTTCAATCTCGTCGCGGTTGCTTGCTTCTGTCACGCGGGACATGACCTGTTCGCGTGTCTCGGAGATGATCTCTTCCTGCAGGTCCAGCGCGACCTCTCTTCGCAGCCGCGAGGCTACGATGTCGCCGACGCGTGCCTCGGCCTGCAACTCGCTGCGCAGCGACTGGAAGAATAGCAACGGATTGACGATCCTGTATCTTGCGTATGCGTCAATCACCAGGTTCTTCTTGTCCCGCGTCAGGAGCGAAGCGGTGGGCGCGTCTACGCGCAGTAGCCGCGAGTCGAACCTCGTAACGGATTCTACGAACGGGGTCTTGACGTACAACCCGGGCTGGGAATGGGTGCGCTGGAATGCGCCGAATCTTGTAACGATTGCGAGTTGTGTTTCGTCAACCGTGAAGAAGGTCTGCGGGATTACGATGAGCCCCGCGACGATCAGGACGATGAGGGCGGCTAAGAATTTCATTATTGGCCTCCCGCCGAGTCACCGGTCGATGCGGCGGATTGGCTAAACGATCCATCGAGCGGGAGGAACGGCAGTACACCCTGGTCAGAGAGCACGAACTTTCTGACGCCGGGCAGGATACGTTCTATCGCCTCCAGGTATAAGCGCCGTCTCGTCACCTCCGGAGAGCCTTGATAACCCTCCAGAATGGCGTTGAAGCCGTCCGCCTCACCGAGCGCCCTTGCGATACGCCCGTCCTTGAAACCCTGTGCCTCCTCTGTGATTTGTGCAGCCGCACCCAGGGCCTTCGGGATCTGGTCTGCTTCGTAGGCTTGTGCAAGGTTGATTACCCTGTCGCGGTCTTCCTGGGCTCTCACCACGTCCTCGAAGGCGTCCTGGACTTCAGCCGGCGGGTTGACGTTCTGGAGCAACACCTGCTGGACGGTGATGCCGGTCTTGTAAAATTCGTTGAGGTCTCGCATTACCTCCAGAACATCGGTCTGGATCTGTTCACGCCGGGTAGTCAGGACGTCGTCGATCGGCCGGGCGCCTACTACCTGCCTAACCGCAGTTTCGGCGATGTCACGCAAGGTCCGGCCCTCCGGATTACCCGGCGGCACATCGCGATCGGGGTCGCCGGGATCGTCTACCTCGAACAGGAAATTCTGCAGGCTTCCGATGCGGTACTGGATGACCACCTGTACGTCAACAATATTGTCGTCGCCGGTGATCATCATGGATTCGACCGGAACGGTCTGGGCGACACTAAGGCCCTCGGCGCCGCTTCGGAAACCCAACTCCATGCGTCTGGTGGTGGTTACGGCGACAACGTTTCTGGTACCGATCGGCGCTGGCCACCACCAATGAAGCCCTTCCTCAGCGATGTCTGTGTAGCGGCCGAACAGGCGAAGCGCGCCTTCCTGGTCAGGGCCGACTGTATAGACTCCGGTTGCGCCCCAAATTAAGGCGATAACCAGGATAAAGACGACGACTATGAGGGACGCGCCGCCGCCGCCAAGGCCGGGGATACGGGGCATCCCGGTCTTGAAACGGCCGATAATGTCATCCAGCGTTACCTGGGGTTCTTGTTGCTGGGGTGGCCGGTACATGTAGTTCTCAGCCACACCGCCTTGCTCTTCGGTAACGGGCATCATTCCTCCCGCGCTTTGGGCGCGTGCATAACCTTATTCATCTGGGCTGCGCACAGTCTTTCGCAGTTTGGCGCAGGACTTGACGTTCCAGATTAGCCGTTCGAACGCCGAAGCGTACCGATCCCGGCGCGTGTTCGATTGTGGATTGCGGCCGGAACATTCGCTCGCGGCTACATCGCGAGTATATCCGAGAGGGAGCAAACGGCCGGGCGAAAATGATCGACGAGTTTGTCACGGCGCTGCTGCCGGCAAGTTTGCAATTAGCTCTTCGAATTCTTCCGGCGAGGAGATACCGGCCACCGTTTCGACGAACCGGCCAACGCTGCCCGTGCGCAGCCTCAAGTCCCACAGTTGCGACGCTACGGGGCTGACAGACGATCCGCTCTCCCCGTAGCTGCCTGTGAACGCGAAATAGGCCTGGTTGATCTTTCGTATGTAGATGCGGTGGGTCTGGAGTTCGATCCGCCGTTCATCCATGTACCGCTCGGCCTCTTCGATCATTCCGTCGGCCAGGAGTTCGTCTGTTCGCAGCCGGGTCTCGCGCATGAATCGGAAGAAGTCGAACCCGTCGTCAGGCGGCTGTTCGCCGGATTCTGTATCGCGCGGAGGCACGAGGGTCTCCACCTCCTCTCCGGTCAGCGCCGCGTACGTCAGCCGACCCAGTTCCCTGCCGGCCATGTCGGCCACCGTCTCGTTCAGGGTTGTCATCTCCTGGTTGTCGAAGAAATTGATCCCAAGGGGTTTGAAAAACAGGTAGTTGTGAATCCATTCGTGGGCCGCAACCTCCAGCAACCGCAACGGGTCACTCCCCGCCGCAACGGTTGCCGGATAGCTGCCCAGTCCACCCGTTCGAACTATTATGGCTGAGACGTCTTCATTTCGGAGGATCGCCTGTTCGATCTCGTCGGCTTCCTCGGGCGGGATGTCCGGATTGATTAGATGGCTCTCGACCCGCTCGATTCGGTCTCTCGGAGACACGATGAGCAGGCTGGGCGACTGGTCAAGCCGGAAGTCGACCGGTGGCCAGACTATCCCGCCTACGGAGTCGAGGCCCTGTGCCGCCACCTGTGCGCTGATGGCTCCTTCGAGGTACTCCTCGACACCGTCTCGAATGGCGGCGCTCTCCGCCGATAGCCGTTCCAGTCTGGCCTGGAGTTTCGATACGGCATCGCGGTCGGGCACTTCTGCGGAAGAGGCCCGATTCAGTTCGTCCCGAACCTCAGTCAATTCGACTACCAAATCCTGATACCGCTCGAACTGGGCTCGCCGGTCGGCCTCCCGCGTGTCGGTCCACGGCATCCACGAGTATGCGAGGTGCAGCCACTTGTCCGGAAAGTTGTCGGCTTCCCAGGCGATCAGATCGAATCGCCAGCCGGCGGCGTATTGCTGGGCCGTGGTGTGCGACTCCCTGTCTCCGGATGACAGGACGACTCCGCCCACGAACAGCAGGGCGCATAGGACGAGAAGGCAAAAACGTCGCTTACCGATCCTAGGTCGCGGCCGGGCATGAATCGCCGTTAGCAATGCCTTCGTAATCAGGCCCCCGGCCGTCGCCGCGCCGGTTCGGATGCGTCCCGTGTGCCAGCCTTGATGGATGGAATACCGCCCTATGTTTTTCGCGTTACCGGCAACTGCGCCTGAACATTAAACGTATACCCTCAAACTTAGGGATGCGATCACGAGGGTACATATACCTGCTGCTTGCGCTTGCAACGTTGGTCGCGGCATCGATGCTGACGGTCGCTTGCGAACGCGCTGCCGAACCACCGCCTCAGCCCGTCCGCGTGACGCCTGCCACCACGCCGGCAGTTAAACCCGATAGCCCGGCGGTGATTGCCGCCCCGGTCCCGGCCACACGCGAGGTATCGCCGTCCCCGACCATGCCTACCGCAGCTTCCACGCCGGGCCCGACACCCCGTACCAGCGCCTCGGTAGCTCCCCCATCGCCAACGACTCCGTCAGAACCTCCTCCGGAGGGCATTTCAGGTAACGCATGGACTCGTGACAGGATCGCATCGACACAGGCGATATGGAGTTTTACGGAGCTGGGCCGCGAGTGGATGGGCGGATACGACTTTCGCCAGATGATAGGCCGGCCGGCGTGGTACGGCAGCCACGGCGCAGGAGGATGGGCCGGCGCCGGCGAGGCCAATCCGCGCATCGTCCTGCACGAGTTGAGCCACTCGTGGTGGGGAGCGTTTCCGGTTGAGGGCAGGCCGGACCTGACTTGGGAGCGGGTGGATGGGGCGATTTCCACGGCGTTGTCGCAGTTCCACGCCGACGTCGAACTGTTCCTCCGTCAGCCGCCGGATTCGTTCGAGCCGCTGAGAGACCGCTTCCGGAACCTGACCAACCTTTCCCGAGGCGAATATTCGGACCTGAAGCACTTTTCCGAAGCCGAGATCGTCAACATGACCGGCGGCAACCTCTCGCTCATACCGCCAATACTGCGTAAGTACTTCTCACCGTTCCTCGCGCCTGAAGGTGTTGCGGCGGCCCAGGTTGTAGACTGGCCGTCGGCGATCGGCTGGTTCCGCGCCCTGCCGGAGGAACAGAGCCGGATTGCGAAGGAGGTGTTCGGGCTACAGCACTTCCCGCAACACCTGTATCAGGACGTGCCGGCGCTGGCCGAGGCCGCGCTCGACGCTCATATTGTCAACGCGTTCCAGACCGAAGAGCGGCAGCGCCTGATGGACTTCGCTGAACAGTTCGACCTTGTTAAGGGCAGTAGTTCGGCGGTCTACGACGCGGCTGACGTGAACAGGGGGTTCTCGTTCTGGCGCGGCTACCTTTCGGACAAGAAACAGTTGCACAAGTTGTACCCCGATGTCCTCGGCAACCACCCTTCGGCCGCGGCCCGTGAGTTGGGAGCGGCGTTCGACTTCTATATTCGTCTGGACGGCGCGGCGCCTGAGTCGCAGGCTAAGGCAGTAGCGGAAAGGCTGGATGAGCCGGCCATCCGCGAGTTCGCGGTACTTTTGAA
>JAKZUY010000052.1:0-3372 GCA_047516345.1 Dehalococcoidia bacterium
GGCTATGCCGCGACACGGTCATAGACGAAATGGAATCCGGCCTGGCGCTCCACGATGAGGGCGAACACTTGAGGGGGTTAAACATCCTCCACAGCCCCGTCCAAAGTATCAGGATGGTGTTCGACATGATGCCGCGGGCAATCGCCGACCACTGGACAAACATAGCCCGCCGCATGGAAATGGTGCCGGACACGGTGAAGAGCTACCGCGAGACCCTTCAAACGGGAGTGTCACGCGGATTGACCGCCTCCAAAAGGCAGACCACCGGCTGCGCAGAACAGGCCCATGTCTGGTCCGGACAAACTGACGGGAATTCGTTCTTCGGACGCCTCGTAGACCAATTCGAGGAATCCGGCGTCGACAGCCCAACCCTCAAGTCCGATCTCGAACGCGCCGCACGTACTGCCAGTGAAGCCTATGCCGATCTCGCCAGTTACCTTCGGAACGAGTACATGAAGTCGGCGGTAGACAAAGATGGGGTTGGGCGCGACCGGTATGCGCTGCATGCCCGTTCATATAACGGCGCCGAGCTGGACCTGGAAGAAACGTACCACTGGGGTTGGGAACAACTCGCATGGGTCAGGTCGGAGATGCAAAAGGCCGCGGCCGCCATCAATCCCGGCGCCACGATCGACGAGGCGATAGAAATACTCGAATCCGACACTTCGCGATCCATCGAAGGTGAGGAAGAATTCCGCCAATGGATGCAGGACCTGCAAGATCGCACGATTGCAGAACTGGAGGGGACGCACTTCGATCTCGCCGAGCCGGTGAAGCGCATCGAAACGCTAATAGCACCCCCGGGCGGCGCGCTCGCCATGTACTACACCGGACCTTCAGAGGACTTCTCACGTCCCGGGCGAACCTGGTACCCAACCGGCGGCAAGAACCGGTTTCCACTTTGGAGAGAGGTTTCGATCGCCTATCACGAAGGCGTGCCGGGCCACCATTTTCAGATCGCCACCACGAAGTCCCTCTCCGGTGAGTTGTCGCGCTACCAACGGCTGATCGCAGGCACCTCCGGCTACGTCGAGGGATGGGCGCTTTACGCCGAACGCCTTATGGGCGAACTGGGATACCTCGACAATCCCGACTATTACATGGGGATGCTGGACGCTCAGGCGCTCAGGTCGGTCCGGGTAATCATCGACATAGGAATGCACCTGGGATTGTCCATTCCTTCCGACTCCGACTTTCACCCCGGCGAGTTGTGGAGCCCCGATCTCGGCAACGAGATGATGAACGACTTCGTGCACTTTCCAAAAGAATTTACCGATAGCGAAATCGATCGCTACCTCGGTCTGCCCGGGCAGGCGATCAGCTACAAAGTAGGCGAACGCGTGTGGCTGGAGGCGCGCCGGAACGCTGAAGAAACCCAGGGCCCTGCCTTCAATCTCAAGGAATGGCACAACAAGGCATTGCGCCTGGGGCCGATGGGCCTCGAACAAATGCGACGGGAAATGGCGAAAGTTTAGTGGGGGCCGCGGCAGTTCGCTGGTCTTACCTGGGACTCGCAGCCCAACATGCCATGCGCACAGATCGCACTATCGCCGCCCTCTCCGACGACTATTCAGCGTTGCTCCAATGCATCGTCCAAATGGCCACCACCGACTCAAAATTTCTCAGCAAGGATTCACCGTTATGACGCAAACGGCTGATAAATCGGTTAGCAACGCCGTTACTCCCAGGGTCTGGATGGTACGCGGGGGCGCCCAGGGTCAGGATGAGGCTGTCGTCCTGGAGTCCGGTATGGCGATCATCGGATTCAACGACATCCCCGACTTGACGGACGCTCTGGACCGCGCCGCCGTGTTGGAACGGATTCGGCAGGCAAACCCCGCGAGTCACGACAACAGGAACCGTAATCGGGCAGGTCAGTTATACGCATTTTTGCTGAGCATGCGCGATGGTGACATCGTGGCGTTGCCGTTAAAAACGCGGCCAGGGCGAATAGCCTTGGGTCGCGTCACAGGACCCTACCGCTACCAACTTATCGACGGCGCCATGCGCCACACGCGTCCTGTTGAATGGACCCGCCCCGACGTACCCAGGTCTGATTTTGAGCAGGACCTGCTCTACTCTTTGGGCGCCTTCCTTACGGTTTGCCGCATTCAACGCAATGGAGCTGAGCGACGTATAGCGAAAATGATGACCGGAGGTCGTGACCCAGGTGATGAAACTCCAAAGCAGTCACCAGTGACTACTGAGGTCGATGCAGGATTCGAGCCGGACGCGGGTACCGTACTTGATATCGCTCAGATCGCCCGCGACCAGATCCTTGATCATATTCGGTCCCGTTTTCCCGGCCACGAGTTCGCGCGCCTGGTCGACGCAGTTTTGCAGGCTGAGGGTTATTTCACTTGGCTTTCGCCACCTGGACCAGACGGTGGCGTGGATATTCTGGCTGGGCGCGGTTCACTTGGACTTGAGGGCCAGAAGCTTTGTGTTCAGGTCAAGGCGACCGCAAATGCAGCCGATGTCACGATTCTTCGCGCTCTCATTGGTACCATGCAGACGCTCAAAGCAGATCAAGGTCTGCTGGTCAGTTGGGGTGGATTCACAAGCGCCGCTGAGCGCGAGGCGCGTCAGAGTTTCTTTACGGTGCGGCTCTGGCGAGCCGATGATTTCGTCAACGCGATTTTCCGCAACTATGAACGGCTGCCGGAACAGATCGCCAACGAAATACCTCTGGAGCGGGTTTGGATGCTTGTCCGAGGCGACGGCGAGTTGTGAGTCGTTCGCCTGCGCGACCACAGAACCCCAGAGTTTGCCAGGATGTACTGAAGGCCACGATTCATAACCCGACTCTCCCATGGCAGTAAAACCCATACGGCTTGAACCGGAAGAGATCCACGTCCACGCTGACCGCCGGCTGGCATTCGAGGTATTGACGGCCTTTGGGGCAAAAACGGCTGAGCCCGGCCATTCGACGACGGTGTTGCAAGATGAGGGCAGCAGAAAACTCGTCGAGTTCCACACCCCTGTCGCTCTGGGTTTCGGCCGCGTTGGGGTGTTCAAGACGGTCGAATGGGTGGTCATGTACCCGCCCGAGCTAATAACGTTCGATTTGGCGCCCGCCAAAGGTCTCGTCAGCGGGGCGTTAAGGCTTCTGGACGACCGGTTCGTCTTCACCGACTCCGGCGGTTGCACGATCCTTCGTTACGAGAGCACGTTCGGCCTCCGATGGTCGTGGATCGGACAATTGTTGGGATACGCCTTGATCGCGCCAACAATGCGCCGCCACATGCGCGAACATCTTGAATCGATGAAGGAGACAATCGAAGCGCGGGCGCGAAGGAGCCGGAAGTACCCGCAAGTGGAATGCGCGGAAATGCAACGCAGGCGCACAGTCTGACACGCCCGCGTATCAGC
>JAKZUY010000053.1:0-8965 GCA_047516345.1 Dehalococcoidia bacterium
GGTTACTACGGAGGGTGGGTCGACGAGCTCATCATGCGCATCGTCGACATAAAGCTGTCCCTGCCGTTCATCCTCCTTGGGATGGTGATGGTGATCGTGCTAGGCCGCAGCTTTGGCGTGCTTGTCGGCATACTGGGCTTCTGGTTCTGGAGCGGCTTTGCCCGTCAGGTGCGCGGCGAAGTGCTGGCGCTCAAGGAAAGCGACTACGTCAGCCTCGCCAGGGTGGCCGGCGCGTCCGGGCCGCGTATCCTTGCACAGCACATACTGCCCGGCGTCATCAACACCGTCATCGTTGTTGGCACGTTACAGGTGGGATCGGTCATCCTGGCGGAGGCATCGCTCAGCTTCCTTGGCGTTGGCGTCCCGCCGCCCACCCCAGCATGGGGGTCGATGATTGCAGGAGGCAGGCTCTACGTAACCACAGCATGGTGGATAATGGTCTTCCCCGGCATCGCCATAGCCTTGACGGTGCTGGCCGTCACGTTCCTGGGCGACTGGCTCCGCGACCGGCTTGATCCCCGCTTGCGCCAGATTGAATGACCGGCCGGAGGTCGCTAGCGACTAATGTCGGCTACGCAAAGCAGTCGGCTGAAGTTGTCCGAAATCGACGTTTGAATGCGGAGCGCGATAGTGCGCGAATAGGCGCGCGGTTGGGTCGAACGCGGGGCGGCTAGAAGTCTGCGTAGCTCTGAGAGCCTATTCCGTACCAGTCCGTGACGTGCGAGATACCGTACCGGCCGTGGATCGGAGGCAACTCGCCGCGCCATGCTGCCAGCGGCTCGCCAATCGATCCGATCACATTCGAGACCGCAGGGAATCCCCCGGCAACGTCTCCGGTGCCGTTCGTAACGACCGATTTGAGTTCCGGAGGGGCGAAGAGGAGCGCCGGCGCCGCGCCATTCTCGTTGTCCTCTTCTTCTGTAAGGAGAACTACGTCGATGCCCCGACTCTCGCACTCCTGCACGGTCAACATTGTGCCGACCCATCTTTGCCCCCGCACGTCGGTCGTAATGATTGCGCCCTGCGCTCCGAGCTTGCTTGCCAATGTCGCTGCACGATGTGCGGCAAGTCCGTACTCCCTTTGATTGGTCCAGTTCGTGCGTTGGATAATGCAACCGAGAAAATTGAGATCGCGGCCGTGGCGCCGGGCCAGGTCCAGTACGAGGGGGTTATTGGCCATAATCCACGTATGACCGCCCCCAGCGATGGCGCCGTCCATAAGCTCCGTGGGTTCCAGCAACCATGGCGCCGAAAGTCTCACCTGTCCGTATACGGCTATTCCGAAACTACCTCGAGGGCCTACCTGCGGTTCGGTGGAAGACAGGTGGGGAATGAATACCACTCCCGGCAAGTCCGGACGCGGCTCGATTTCGAACGTCTCCACGTCATCGGGCATTGCGTCGCGGGCGGTTTCCGCTAAGCGATCCGTTACCCGAAATGCCGCTGCCTGTGCGGCTCCATGCTGTTCATCGGCGGTCACTCCGTGAGGGGCTTCGATGACAAGGCACAGGTTGTGCAAGGCGGCGTACGGTGTGACGGCGCCCGGCCCGCTCATGTCTATGAAATGTTCGTCGGTACCTTGCGGCCAGCCACTGGCAACGGGTCCCTGATCGTCCCGGCTCCACGTACGCGCTTCGCCAGCCTGGCTTTCGCCGGTTCCCATGACGTCGAGGCACGTGGTCACAGCCATTCCCGCCAGGCGGTGGGTTCTTCCACTACCTACCTGGTCTGCAGGCCGGCCCTGTAGTCCCGGGTAGGTTGTGCCGCCGCCGCGAATCTTCACCCGCGGCTCAACCATGCCGGCGGAGTTGATAATGCGGGTCGAGTCCCCAGGCGTGGCAATTTCCAGCACCGCGCCGCGGATCTGCGGGTCTTGGAGAACCAGGCCTTCGATCTCATCCCGGTCGAGCGTCAATACGCCGTTTTCAAGCCTGGTCGAATACCCCCACTGAATTCCTTTTACGTGAATGCTGCCAAGCTCAAGTCGCAAATTCGAGTTCCCTTTCCACGGAAGCTGGGCCTGTTTCCTCCCGCTCGAACAGTACCGGCTCATTCACTTCGGTCTGCACGGCGCGCAGCGCGGTTCGCGCTATGAGAAGCATTAGTTCACGGTCCCGCTCAGGGGACAGGTTGGGGTCGCCGCAGAGGTGCTCGACACGCACCCCGCGCACCACCCTGTGCGCTCCAAGCGTCAGCGGCACTGAGGGGAGCGCGCTGACCATAGCAACGCGGATTCCCGTTCGCTCAAGTTCCTTGGTGATCGTTGCGCCGCAACGATTGCAACTCCCTCAGGTGGATTCGAGGATGACCGCCTCTACGCCCGACTCGTTCAGATCCTGGGCGATTTCACCTCCCATCCGCCGTGCATCGCCCACCGGACAGGCGGCGCCCACTACAGAGTAGAAGCGATTGTGCAGGCGGCCGATCTCACCAATAGCCTCCAGAGTCCGTAAGGCCGGCAGGGGCAGCGCATAGTTGGGATTAAGGGTGTTGTAGATATGGCCCTTGAAGCCGGTATGTACCGACTCCCATCCCGCGACTGTCAGCGAATCGATGCCGTCGATGTTGTAGCCAAGCCAACGTCTGGGCAGGCCGTGCGATTGGCCGTCCGGGTTGCCTCTCGGGACCAGGCCTGCTGTCGTGACCAGCGCCACAGTGGAATTGCTGAGGCTGCCCAACGGCGGCGGCGCGTCCACCTGGTCGTATTGGCGAATGGATATTTCTGAGACCACTGGCGCCCCATTGATGCGGCCCAGGACCATGTCGACAGCGCGGCCTGCTCCTGTCTTGGGCCTCGTCATCGGCTTCCTGACCCCGGTCGGCGCATAGCCTTCTTCGTGAGCAGGGCCGGGCGGTCGACCTTCGGCGAGTTTGACCCCTAAAGCCGCCATCTTCTTGAGGGCAGGCACCATTTCGGCGGGACTGGAGCCGGTTTCAATAACGTATAAACCACCCTGGCTGGTGGCCCCCGGATTGTCCGCCACCATACCCGTCACCGACGCTATATCTAATTCACCGGCCAGCTCGCAGACCAGCGCACATCCCAAACCGTAACGGCCGGCGTCAAATGCCGGACCTGCTACTACAAGATCGGGTTGGTAATGGAGCAATGCCTCGCGCACCGGTGGAAGGGACTTGTCCTGCTCCTCAACGAAGAAGTTGTCGCCGGCGATCACAGTTGCGACGACTGTGCCTTTGCTGCCAAGGATCCCAGTCAGGGCCCTGCCCGGACCGACAGGGCCGGGCACTATTTCGACCGGGCGGTCATTGAAATCCTCGCCGCCGATGCCACCGAAGAACTGGTTCAGATAGTGGATAACCTTGAGTGAACGGCCCATAGTTGGTCTCCTTGAGTTCATAAGTCGTTACATATTAACGGAGATGGCCGCCGTCAACCTCATAGAACGCAATATCATCTGGTGTGTTGACGGCTCTTGCCGGTCTTATGCCCACGCCGATGGGCCGTACTGAAATGCCCGGCGTTGCGCCGATTGCGGGTCCGTACTAACATTCCGGTGGATTATCAGGATGGTGGTGGCCGCTTTGGCGCGGTCCGAACTTCGCGTTTGTGAGTCTAGGTCCGATCAGGAGGACATAATGAGTTCATTCAAGTCAAGTTGGACGCGGCGCGTGACGCTGGCGTTACTTGCCATCGGCGGCGCGCTCGGCGCGCTGGCTGTTGCGTGCGGCGGCGGCGACCCGGAGATCGTCACCGTGGTGGAGACAGTCGTCGTCGAAAGACCGATTACCCAGATTGAAAAGGTGATCGAGACGGTTGTCGTGGAGAAGCAGGTCACCCAGATTGAGAAGGTGATCGAAACGGTTGTCGTGGAGAGGGAGGTGACCCGCACCGAGAAAGTGGTCGAGACGGTCGTAGTGGAGAAGGTGGTTGAAGGCCAGACCGTCAAGGTGATCGAGACGGTTATTGTGGACAGGCCGGTGACCCGCACCGAGAAGGTGATCGAGACGGTCGTAGTGGACAGGCTGGTCACCCGTACGGAAAAGGTCGTGGAGACGGTCGTAGTGGAGAAACCGGTCACCGTCACGGAGAAGGTGGTTGAGACGGTAATCGTCATGCAGGACGTACTGGTTGTGGCGACTCCCACGCCAATCGGCATGGAACCCATTAGCGGCGGGACCGTGAGGTGGGCGCTTGACAACAACGTTTCCACGCTGGACGCGCTCAAGACGACGTCACAGCCGGAAATAGGCGCCCTGCACAGTCAAGAGAAGCTGTTCGATTTTGATGAGGACCTCAACCCACAGCCCACCCTGGTGGAAAGTTGGACTACCAGCGACGATGGTCTCACCTGGACCTTCAAGCTGCGGGAAGGAATTACCTTCAACGCCCCCGTGGAAGGGCGCCCGTTCACGTCTGAACACGCGATGGCTAACTGGAAGCGTTGGCTGGCCAGAGACAGCTTTGGGTCAGTACTCAACGGATTCATCGAGTCCATCGAGACCCCCGACGACCTCACGTACGTCGTAAATCTTAGCGAGCCGACAGGACTGCTCCTGGACGGATTCGCACGCATCGGCGGGTACTCCCCGTACATGATGCCGCCCGAGATGTACGACGTTGATCCGAACGAAGGCCCCGGGAACGGAGACTTTGAGAGTTTCGGCGGCACGGGGCCATACCAATTGGTCCAGTGGCGGCCGGGTGATCGCCTCCTCTTCACAAAATGGGCGGACTACCAATCACCATCGGCGCCGACTTCGTTCCTTGCCGGGGCCAAAATCGCCTACGCCGACGTGCTTGAAGCGATCGTGATTCCGGAAGAAGCGGCTCGTATAGCAGCCCTCGAGACGGGAGCTGTCGACTGGATCGGCACTATTTCCGGCGAACAAAAAGCGCGACTCGAAACGAACCCTGATCTGCACGTCTTCGTTGATGACAGTGGACCGCTTCGAATAGGTGCTTGGCCGAATCACGTCAAGGGACCGATGAGTGACGCCCGGGTCCGCCGCGCGGTCATGATCGCGTTCCCGAAGGACGACGCATTACTTGCGTATTCAGGCGACATCTCGCTTTTCAGGCAGTGCGGCTCTCTCATGCTGTGTGGGACACGCTGGGGCGGCATCCGCACTCCTGGTGACGAGATCTATTACGATCCGCCTGATCTGGAAGCCGCCAAAGCGCTGATCGAGGAAGCGGGTTACACCGGCGCCAGGGTCACGCTCCTGACAAGAACCAACGCCGCGCCGATGGCTCTTGTGACACGGGAAGTGATGGAAGACCTGGGATTTGAAGTCGACTACCAGCACGTGGACGCCGCCAGCTATTCCGAGCGCAGATCCGACACGGACAGGTTCGACATGTTCTTCACTGGCGGACCGGTCTCCTGGGGCGGTATCAGCCCGTTGCTAAACAGCACCCTCGCCAAAGAAAAGTACTGGAATAAGTACCAGGACCCATCAGGGAACTTCTCGGCAATGCTGGAAGAGTTCGCCCGCGCGACGAGAGAGAGGCAGGACGAACTCATAATCGAGATGCAGAAGCTGTTCTATCAGGACCTGCAGTACATCCCATTCGGCGAGACCCTGTCGGTCTATGCCGGGAGCAAGGCGCTTCACGGAGTTGAAATTCGGTTGATCGGCACTCACACGAGCTTCTTAAACGCCTGGAAGGATAGATAGCGGCCCAACCTGCGGGAAGTCCCCGGGTTTCCCGAATGGTTGAATGCGAAGCCGGGCCCACCCCTGATCGACACGGGATGGGCCCGGCCCGCGTTACCGGTTCGGGCTCGTCTAGGTTCGGGCGGTTGGCGTCGGCGGGGAGCGTTTACGCTCGTCCCGGCAGCCGAAGAAGGGGATACGAAATAGTGGAGGTTGTCTGCACACGACGATCGGAACACCCATGACGTCAAGCCCTCGGGTCGCCGCGATCGTTATCGCAGGTTCGCGCACCGGAGTATGGAGACTTAAGCCGCATTCAACTGAACAGACGAGGAATTTGACTTCTGACTGGCGCGGCATCGGTAGTCCGCGCCAGCTAAGGGGGTCTTTATGACGCCCGCGCTCGGCCACGCACGCGACTATCAACCCTTACTGCCCACGGCTTGAACCCTGAATGAGCGGTTATATCCTCCGGCGAATATTCGTCAGCATCCCTGTTGTCCTTATCGTCGCGATCCTGACGTTTTCCATCACGTACATCGCGCCGGGCAACGCGGCATACGCCATCGCTGGGGAGCAAGCAACGCCCGAGGACATCGAGCGCATCACCCAGGCCATGGGTCTCGACAAGCCGTTCATCGTCCAGTTCGGTAATTGGTCCGGAGGGATCTTAAGGGGCGATTTCGGCCGATCGCTTTTTACCGGCCACAAGGTGACGGAATTGATCGGCAACAGGATGGAGCCAACAATAAGCCTGACTGTCCTCGGGCTGGCGTTGTCCGTCCTGATCGGGATTCCGCTCGGAGTTGTGGCCGGGTGGAAGGCTCACACGTGGATAGACCGCACGATCATGTTCTTTTCCGTCCTCGGTTTTTCCGTGCCGGCCTTCTGGCTGGGCTTCATGCTGATCCTCATGTTCGCCGTGGGTCTGAGATGGTTTCCGGCCATCGGTTACGTAAGCGTGCTGGAGAGTGTTCCGGGGTTCTTCAAAAGTATGACGCTGCCGGCCCTGAGCATTGCGGCCTCCGGGGCCGCAATAATCGCCCGAATGACTCGCTCCAGCATGCTGGAAATCCTGAACGAGGACTACATCAGAACCGCCAGAGCAAAGGGGCTGACTGACCGGATAATTTTGCAGAGACATTCGTTGAAGGCCGCTTCCCTTCCCGTCGCCACGATCGTGGGGTTGCTGCTGGCTGGATTGCTGACGGGTGTCGTCGTCACCGAAAAGGTGTTCACAATCCCCGGACTCGGCCGCCTGGCGGCTGACGCGGTGGTGAATCGCGACATCCCCGTGCTGCAGGCGGTTGTGTTAGTCATGGGCGGGATCATCGTTTTCGTAAATCTGTGTACCGACGTGATCTACGCCTACCTCGACCCGAGAGTCAGGTACTGATAATGGCCGTTTCCGACGCAGTTCAGGCCGGGCAGGGCAGATATAGGTTCCTTACGCGCACTCCGCGGCTGGGGCTGCGTCTACTTGCGCGCAATCCGAACATGAGCATCGGCATGCTAATTCTTGCCACCATGGGCGTTGTGGCCATATTTGCCCCGTTCATTGACCGATACGATCCACTGAGGCTTGCAGTTGAAGACCGGTTGACGCCTCCGGGCGCTGAACACTGGTTTGGCACTGACAGCGTCGGCAGAGACCTGTACTCACGAACCGTTCACGGCGCAAGACTTTCGCTCCTGGTGGGGGCGAGCGTTGTAGTTACCGCTGCAACCATAGGGGAGATAATAGGACTGATTGCCGGCTACGACCGGCGAATGGACGCAGTATTGATGCGCGTCGTCGACGGCATCATGGCGTTCCCGGGCCTTTTGCTTGCGCTGGCATTGATAGCGATGCTCGGTTCGAGTATCCAAAACGTCATAATCGCTATCTCGGTGAATGCGGTGCCCTCGGTCGCGCGCGTCGTGCGAAGTTCGGTGCTGAGCCTGAGGGAACGGCCATTTGTCGAGGCTGCCCGGGCGACGGGAGTACCCACCTGGCGGATACTGCTGGTGCATATCGCGCCCAATACGCTCGGGCCCGTTACGATTCAGGCCACGTTTTTATTCGCGGTGGCCATGTTGACCGAAGCGGGGTTGAGTTTCATAGGCGCCGGAGTTCCGGACTACGTGCCGAGTTGGGGCAACATCGTCAGCATGGGCCGAAACCAGCTGTACAACGCTCCCTGGATCGTAGTGATTCCGGGCGTGTTCCTGACGATGACGGTCCTGGCGGCGAATCTCGTAGGTGACGGGCTGCGGGACATGATCGATCCGCGGCTGCGGGGCAGTCGGTCATGACGCGGCGTCAAAATCGGATGTCCGCAGCTATTTTGAGTATGGCGTAACCTATCGCATTGAACTGCGCAGATCCGCGGTATGGAATCGACTTGACCGCGGCGCGCATCGAGAATCTGCCTAATAATCGTCTCAGCGGCCGCTACGGCGGGCCAACAGTAGGAGAACAGTTGTGACCACCCTGACGGTAGATGAACTCCGTGCGGAGTTCCCGATCAACGAGTCCTGCACCTATCTGGATTCAGCATATTGGGGCCCCTACCCAAAACGTACTGCGGACGCGATTTCGGACTTCGTTCGAAAAAGGAGTGAACAACCATACCCGTTCGGTCGAGCGGACGAGGACCGGGTATTCGTTGACGGCGTCAGGTCCAAAATGGCGGATTTGCTGAACGTAACCGCCGAAGAGATCTGGTTCCCCAAGGGCACTACCGACGGGATCAGCACTGTTGCGAACGCCCTGCTCCGCCCCGGAGATGAAATTATCGTCGGCGGGCTCGATCACCCCGCGGACTACGCGATCTGGGCCAATCTGGCCGAACGCGGAATCGTCGTTACGGTGGCGCCCCAACGGAACGGCCGTATGGACCCCGGGGACATCGAGCGTTCGATTAGTCCCAGGACGCGTGCCATCGGTTTGTGTCTGGTCAACACGTACAACGGTTACCGGCAGGACATCGACGCTCTTAGCCGAGTCGCGGGCGACCACGGCCTCTACCTCTTCCTCGACGCCATCCAGGGGATGGGCCACCTTGCCATAGACGTTGCCGATACGAACGTGACGATGATGTCGGCGGGCGCATACAAGTGGCTCTGCTCGCCGGAGGGTCTGGGCGTGTCCTACGTGAACAAGGACGTGATTGAGGACATCATTCCTCACAACGTGCACTTCTACGGGCTGGAACCGCGGCAGACCGACTGGGAGTCGTTCATACACCAAGTGTTTGAGTACGGCGCGTCGGACAGCGGACCGCAACGAATCCCTGCCGGAACGCTCGACTATCCGGATACGGCAGTTCGCATGGAGGTCAGCCCCAGTATCATCGCCCTGATC
>JAKZUY010000054.1:0-3846 GCA_047516345.1 Dehalococcoidia bacterium
GAGCCGTTGCCGACATGGTTGTGGTCGACCGCGATGACATCACCCGCGTGAGGCATGTCATCATCGGCGGTCGAATCGTGGTTGAAGACGGACGACGGGTCAACCGTTAGGGCACTCCCTAAGCGATTGACCCATCACCGCTATTGGGGTCCAGTGGGAGAACGGGACCCGTTGGCAGTTACTGGCCGGGAGACGAACTCCTTTTACTCGCTCTTCAGCGCCATATCGCGCAAGATCACGAGGAAGGCTAGAGCGTGCCCGAAGATGATGTGACCATAGAAGCTGGTCCCCAACCCAAACTGAAACACGTCGCCACCGGCGATAAGCGGCATGATGAAGTTGCCACCCACTACCCACCAGAGAACACCGTAGATCAGACCACCAACCACGATGTTCAACAGGGCGTTACCCAACTTCACATAAGGCGCGAAGAGGCCTGTGTACAGGGCGCCAATAACGGCGCTGAAGACTACGTGCATGATAAAGCCCACGAAGTCGTCGGCGTCGATCATGCCACCGACCATCTCCTGCATACCACCTCCGGCGTATGCCAAGAACAGGTAACCGGCCATAATGCCGGTTATGGGCGGATGCTGAACCTCCAGCCTTCTGTTTGATGTCGTACAGGCGGGATCACCACCCAGGTCGCTGCTATGAGACCCGGGTAGTGATCCCCGGAGGGAGCCTCGAACGGTCCTCGGCCTCCAGGTGGCCTTCTAGCCGTGTGTTGGATCGTTGCACATGGCTGGGGTCACAGCAGGTGGTTCGTGTCTCCGTAGATCTCCTCCAGCACCGACAGGTCCCAGTACGTTGATGGATCGGGAAGGTCTTCTAGCCCGAAGAACTTCAGGCCTTCGTAGATCGGCCCGCGAATGTAGTCAAGATCCACCCAGAACAGACCCTTCTCCCGCGTTAGATCACTCTGCGACGCCTCGATGTAGATCTCGTTGGCTCGTGTTTCCTTGGCGAGAGTCGCGCCGAGATCGGCGCCGTACTTCTCGGTGGTGAGTACCGCTCCTGGCACGGGATCTCTCAGATTCAACTCGAAGCCTTTGATTGTGCCGCGGAGGAAGCCGACTACAAGGTCGCGGTTCTCCTCGAGGAACGAGCGCCTGACCGTGATGTTCCCGGTATAGAGAGGCAAGCCGAAGTCTTGCTGCTTGAGAAGGACGGCGGGCTCGCCGGTTATCTCTTCAATCGTAAGCGCCTGGTTACTCATGAATCCTGCGAAGACATCGACTTGACCCTCGAGGAGTGGCGTCGGGTCGCGCCCTACGGGAACATAGATGAACTCGTCTGGTCCGGTAGGCAGGCCGTGGGTCCTGAACAGCTCACGGTAGATTTCCTCGAATGCCTTCCCGCTCCCAATTCTCTTTCCGACGAGATCTTCCATGGTCGTGACTGGGTTGGATGGAAGGGACATGAAGGCGCTCATATTTGACTGCAGCTGGGCACCGATGGCGACGAGGTCCGATCCCGCCTTCACGGCCGACGCCAAACTCTCCGTGGCCACGGAACCAAAGTTCGTATTGCCGCTGGCGACCTGCTGCTCTGATGCCGGGGCGTTGGGCCCACCAGGGAACAGCTGGAGAGCAATCCCTTCCTCGTCGTAGAACCCATTTTCGATAGCGAGGTAGTAGCCAGCGAACTCGACCGTCTTTAGATATGAAAGCGCCAGATCCACCGTCGTCGTGGCCTGGATTACCACGGGCGCAGCAGTCGTAGTCGCACTAGCGGTGGTGGCGGCCTGTCGCTGTTCACCGTCGAGTCGGCAGGTAGGGAGAATCTCAGCAACGGACTCCTCGACTACATCCGCGGCGAGCGAATCCCGACCCGTCACCTCCATTTTGCCGTTGACAACATGAGTGTCAGCAGCATTGTTGGAGATGGATTCGGCTACCTGGATCGATCATTGAAGGTCGCGATCGGATCGGGTCTTCCGCCCGTCGATGCGGTGAGGATGGGAACGCTCAACACGGCGCGGCATTACGGGAAGGCAAACACAATCGGCAGCCTCACGCCGGGTCGGATGGCGGATGTGCTGTTGGTGCGGGAGCTCGACTCTTTCCCGCCGGAAACGGTTATCACGAGTGGGCGGATCGTTGCTCGAAACGGCACGTTGATAGCCGATATTACGAGACCCGAATTCCCACAGAGCTACCGTGAAAGCGTTCGCCTCCACCGTTCATTTCAGCCCGAAACCCTCAAGATCGCTACTCCGGACGGCGTGTCACGCGTGGTAGTGCGGGTTGTTGATGTCAACGACGAAGACGCGGCGTTCAACGCTGCAGCCAGTGCGACGCTGCGAGTGTTCAACGGAGGCGTCGAGTCTGATCCTGCTCAGGACGTGTTGAAGCTTTGCGTCGTTGAGCGGTACGGTCGCAACGGCAATGTTGCGCTGGCCTTTGCGCGCGGATTCGGACTGGAGCGGGGGGCCATCGCTACTTCGGTATCTGTGCCGTCAAACAACATTGTGGCCGTAGGCGCGACCGACGCCGACATGTGGCTTGCGATCAACCACGTCGCCAAGATTCAGGGGGGATACGCCGTCGTGGCCGATGGCGCGGTACTCGCTGACGTGAACTTGCGAATTGGAGGCATCGTCTCGGAATCGCCGTACGAAGAAGTGATGTCAGCGATCAGTAATGCCGAGACCGTCGCCCGCGAGACGTTGGGATGCACGCTCGAAAGCCCCCTCAGAGTTATTACCTCCACCGTTCTGTCCACTCTGCCTGACTACGGCATGACCGATCGCGGACTGATTGACGTTGCCACTCAGCAGTTCGTGCCCTTGCTGATTCCGCAGGGCGGTTCAGCAAGCAAGGGTAGTGATGGCAAGTAGCTTGACCGAGCAGGTTGACGCACTGCACCGGCGAATCCAGACCGCGCTCGGGATGTACCCGGCCGACCTAGTGCTGGTGAACTGTCGGGTTGTCAATGTCTACTCAGAGGAGATTCAGCCTGCTGACATCGCCATCGTCGATGAACAGATTGTGGCAGTCCG
This sequence comes from Dehalococcoidia bacterium, assembly GCA_047516345.1. Classification (GTDB taxonomy): domain Bacteria; phylum Chloroflexota; class Dehalococcoidia; order Lucifugimonadales; family Lucifugimonadaceae. The sequence continues at coordinate 3,005 of JAKZUY010000054.1, forward strand.
AGAGAGTTACGACGGCGAGGCCAAGACCATCGTCGACTGCGACGGGATGTATGCCTTGCCCGGGCTCATACAACCTTTGTCGGTGCGCCCGGCGCACAACGGGTCAAAGGAGAGAGCTCTCAATGCCGTAATCCACGGAACCACCGCTGTCGTTGAGGACACAGACGGTGGCCCGAAAGGTCGAGCACAAGCCAATGGGCGAAAGGCTCCATGGCGAGTAGTCGAGATGCCATCGCGGGCGCCGCAACTCTGCGAAAACCCACTTTTCGATAACGGCATATCCGCGCCGCTCCGGGCCGGACGGACGCTGGCAATTTCGGCTGAGCAGGAAGAATATGTGCTATCGGAGTTGTTGGACGAGATTGTCGCGCACGACGTAGACACTCGTCACCTGTGCCTGGCAGATCCGATAGGTCGAGTGGACAAGGCTTTGCTCGCAGCGGTGCAAGCCGGCGTCCCGCCACTGCGAGCGCTTCAGATGGCCAGCTTGAACGCCGCTACGCATTATGGCGTTGACCACGAAATCGGGAGCGTCGCGCCAGGTCGCTGGGCCGATATTCTCGTACAACCCGATCTGGAGCACTTTCCCCCCAAGGCGGTATACGTCGGAGGCAGGCTCGTGGCGAGTGCCGGAAGTTCGATGTGATACCGGGGAGCACGCCCGACCATCTCGCTACACGACGTCGCTGCGGCGGCGTCACCTTTCGGTCGGGTAATCAGACGTGGCGATTCGGCAGCCGTACCCCCAGAAAGAGATCCGCACGGTGCCTCCGTTTGGACGCGATTACGAGTGCAAGGGCTTACGTTCCCCTTTAAGGAGAGACCAATGGGCAGAGTAGCGA
>JAKZUY010000055.1:0-5832 GCA_047516345.1 Dehalococcoidia bacterium
CCGACGAAGACGAAGCAGCCGACGAGGATTCGCTGGTCGAGGAGATCGTGGTCACCGCCACGTACCGCGACACGCAACTGATGGACACGCCCTTGACCATCTCGGCATTGACGGACGTCGACATCGAGCAGCGGGGCGTCGAGGACATCAAGAATCTTTTCCTGGCAATCCCAGGATTGAACTACGGCAACGCCACGCAGACCTGGCACCGGGTCACGGCGCGCGGAGTCGCGCAGTTCAGGTCCCCGACCGGACCGATCGCGATGTATGTGGACAATATTCCCGTACAGGGCACGGGCAGCCGGCAGCCGCTGCTTCCGAATTTCGACCTGGAGCGCATCGAGGTGCTTAAAGGTCCCCAGGGCTCGCTCTACGGCGAAGGCAGCATGGCGGGGGCAATCCGCTACATCACCAGGAAGCCCAACCCGGAGGGCTTCGATTGGGCCATCAAGGTAAGGTTTGAGGACCAGACGCAGTCCAGCGACCTCGGGCACCGCATCGACGCCATGGTCAATATCCCGCTCGGGGAGAAGCTGGCCGCGCGCATCACCCCCTACTCGCGCAACAAACCCGGTCTCCTCGACAAGTACGGGCCCGAGATCATCGAGGATGTCGATTACGTCGACGAGCGGGGATACAGGGCCCAACTCGCCTTCTATCCCACCGACAACCTCACGATCGTTGGGACGGCCTACCATGTCTATAGCGATATCGGCGGCCCCGGGATTGCCCACCATTGCTACGTTGACCGACGCCCCGCAGGCAATATCCCTGACAATGATCGGGAACCTGAAGTACCGCCCTATCCCGTCATAGGGGGTTGCGAAAGCGGCCCCAACGGCACGCTCGACGGGGAGACCGGGAGATTCAAGGACGGCCCGGATGCCGTCTACGTCACGCACATGGCCTCGAACCAGTTTAACGACGGCGGAGAGTCGTGGTCGACGATCTTCAACCTCACCGCCGAATGGTCGCTGGGTTGGGCGGACCTGATCGTATCCACGGGGGATTATCAGCACGACATCACCTATGGCGAGGAGACGAGGTCGGGCTTCGTCCGCCCGGGGTCGACCTGGCCCGTCGCCGTCGATGCCGCATGCAAGATCGTAGGTTGCGCGCCCGGCGGATTCTGGGCCCGCAGCGCCGTCCGGGCGCATTCGGACGTCAATGAACGCCAGGCCCATGAAGTGCGCCTGGTCTCCACCACGGACAACCGGTTGCAGTGGAGCGTCGGCGCCTTCAGTCAGGACATCGAGAACGGGGACGATCCAAAGAGCTGGATGCACTGCGGCGCACTGGGGCCGAAGCATGGGGTCATCTACGGCGGTCCCGAGTATCCCGACATCACCTGCCAGCGCAACGGCTTGAGTTTCGACCCCGCGATGTCGCTCGAGCACATGCGGGCAGTCCACCGCCTCCTGCAAGAGGGCCTCATGCGGACGGGCGGCGCGGGTTATACCGTGCGGGATCAGCAGGCCCTCTTCGGCGAGGTGAGCTACGCCTTAAGCGATCAGTGGGAAATCCTGGGCGGAGTGCGCTACGCCGAGAGTTCGTTCGCCGTATTCGGCGGCCCGAGCGGCCGGTGGGTGCCGCTCTCCGAGGCGACGCAACGCGCCGAAACACAGACGCAGGAAAAGGCGGCGCCGAAGGTCACCCTCACCTGGCGGCCCAACGACAACGTGATGATCTACGGCACGTGGGCGACAGCGTTCCGTGCCGGCGGCGTAAACACTGGGCTCACGACCCGCGTGACCGAGTACGAGGAACTCGCCGCCCAGGGTGTCTCTCAAGCCGCGGAACTCGCCGAACGGGCCAGGGACCTGCTGACATTCGGCGGCGACGATATAGAGTCTCTGGAACTCGGCGTAAAGGCGACAGTCCTGGATGGACGGCTCGACATCACGCTGAACGCGTATGACATGAAAATGAACAATGCCGTGGTCTCGACCGCTACCTCATTTCCGGCTATCGCGAATCCTGCGGGCCCATTGCCGATAGCCGACGCCTATACCGAAAACGTCACTGACAACGTCGGCAAAGCCGCATCACGCGGGGTGGAATTCGAGCTGCGGGGCCAATTGACCGACGCATTGAGCCTGCACGCGGGCGGCGCGTGGGTACCCAACGCGGAAACCCAGACGCAGTCGGACGGCCGATTTGTAGGGGGGGTGCAGCTTGTCAGAATCCAGGCGGGCAACCGCATTCGCTTTACGCCGATATTGAGCTATTTCGCCTCGTTGATCTATGACTTCGAGCTAATGGGCCACGATGCCATGCTGCGCGGCGACGTCTACCACAGGGGCAAGGAGATTTTCAGGACCGAAAACAACCTGCGGCCGACGCCAACCTATACGTTCCTGAACCTGAAGCTCATGCTGCGCCGCGACAACTACGAGTACGGCGTCTACATCAAGAACGTCAACGATGCGATCGCCCCCTATGCGATCGGCGACAGCGGCTACCACGGCTTCAACCCACCGCGGTCATTCGGGCTGGAGCTCAGCTACACCCCGTAGCACTCGGCGCTTGCTGAGTTGATCCTTAGCGCAGCCCGCACCTCTTGGTGCGGGCTGCATCGTTTTTGCGCTTCGGCAACGATCCATTTCACCCCCCTGTTCGCACTGGCCAGCGGCTGTCAACGTTGACAGTGTGGCGTCTTTGGTGTAACTACAAGGTGTAGTTACGTGAGAGGACACGGTCGGCGCAGCATCGCTTGCCGGCAGTGGTGTAACAACCACCCCCTGGGGATGCAACGTCGCTGGTTCCGACTTTACAACCGGATAAGGGGGAATGAATGACTACCTATTCCATGAGCCGGGGACGGCTTTGGGTTGCGGCACTGGCCGCGATCGGCATGACGTTCTGCTTGCCTGCGGCGGCACAGTCCGACGAAGACGAGGCAGAAGCGGCCGAAGACGATGAGATGATGGTCGAGGAGATCGTGGTCACCGCCACGTACCGCGACACGATGCTGATGGACACGCCGCTCTCCATCTCCGCCATAACGGACGTCGAGATCGAGCTGCGGGGCGTCGAAGACGTACAGTCGCTGTACCTGTCGATACCCGGACTCAACTACGGCGTAGCCACGCAGACGTACCACAGAGTGAACGCGCGGGGCATCGATTCCCTGGCGTGGGGCGACACGGGTGCGGTTTCGACGTACGTGGACAACCTGCCCATAGCGGGCTACGACGGTTACCGGGCGCCGCTGGCGCCGAATTTCGACCTGCAGCGCATCGAGGTGCTCCGGGGCCCGCAGGGTACGCTCTACGGCGAAGGCTCCGTAGCGGGAACCATCCGCTACATCACCAAAAAGCCGAGCCCCGAAGGCTTCGACTACTCCTTCACCGGCAAGGCCTACCAGATGCAGTACTCCGGCAGCCCGGGGCACCGCATGGACGGCATGGTCAATATCCCCCTCGGGGAGCGGTTGGCGGCACGCATCACCGGCTTCTCGCGCTACAGGGCGGGGCTCATCGACCGAGTGACGGGGGGAGGGCAAGTCATCGAGGAGGATGTCGACTATATCGAGGACGGGGGCTTCCGCGCCCAGGTCGCCTGGTATCCCAGCGACACGCTCACGATCAACGCGTTGGGCTACTACATCGGAAGCGATGTCGGCGGCCCAGGGATTACCTTCCACTGCTTCCGGGACAATCGCCCCGTGACTCCAACGCTCACGGAAAACGATTCAGAGCGACGGCCTCAAATCCCGCGGTACATGAACCCCGAGGACTGCGAAACCGGCGCGAACGGCGCCTGGGACGGGAAGACCGCAAGATGGAATGAGGGAGGAGACAAGCTTTACCAGACGCACCTCTCCGCCCCGAACGCCGTCAGCGGCGGCGCGTCCAAGACCTGGATCTACAACTTCAGCCTCCAATGGGAAGGGCCATGGGCGGATCTGACCGCAACCACGTCGGTCTACGACTACCAGATCAGGTGGACGGGCGAGAGGGCTCCCCGCTTTGTCGTGGATCAGAGTCTGGACCGAGAGATCGATAGAATCTGCCAAGATATAGTAGGTTGCGCGCCCCACGCATTGCACAACGAAGTCGGCACATGGGTCTGGCAGGCTACCGACCGCGCCTCCCAGGAGGTGCGCCTGGTCTCCAACTGGGACCGCCGTCTGCAGTGGACCGTCGGCGCCTACGCCGCAGACACCGTCATCGCGAACACCGACGACCATTACGGCGCGGGGAATTGCCCGGACCACACCACCTACAAGGCCCCGGACATTGAGTGCGGCAGGTGGGTGCTCGCGTTCGACCCCGCCGTGTCGATACCGCATCAGCAGGCGATCATACGGGAACTGAACAAGGGTCCCGGCCGTCCCGACGGGATTTCATATCGGTCCCGGGTGGAGGCGGCCGTCTTCGGCGAAGTGAGCTACCGCCTGACCGATTCCCTGGAGTTCCTCGCCGGGATACGGTACGCCGAGATCGAGACCGGTGTGGATATCGGCCCGACTGGTGTTTGGGTGCCGCGAAGCGGGGCGAACTCGGTCAATGTGTACTCCACCGACAAGGCCGACGCGCCCAAGTTCACCGTCACTTGGCGACCCACTGACGACGTGATGGTCTACGCCACGTGGGCGAGCGGGTTCCGCGCCGGCTCCCTGAACCACCGGATGGGCCAGCGCGTCGTCGAGTTCGACGAGCTGCGCCAGCGGGGCATCCCCGGCGCCGAGGAATTGTATCATCTCGCCCAGCGCTACCTGAGTGCGGGAGGCGACCAGATGGACACCTACGAGGTCGGTCTCAAGGCGGACATTCTGGACGGTCGGATCAGCTTCACGGGCAACGCGTACCTGATGGATTGGACAAACGCGCTGATCTTCACCGACGCGAGGTTCGAGGAGCTTAAGGACCCCGCCACCGGGGCGGTCGTGTCCAAGATCGACTCCATACCCGGCCTGCTCAACGCCGGCGCGGTCCAGACCGCCGGTTTCGAGTTCGAGGCGCGGGGCCAACTGACCGACGCGTTGAGCTTCCAGCTCAGCGGCGAATGGGTGCCGAAAGCGGAAAATGAGGTAGAGATTCGTCCGGGAAACAAACCGGGCGTGACAACGACCGTGCCGTCCTGGGCCACTTACCCGCCGGGCAACCGCATGCGTGGTACGCCGCTGTACGCCGGATTCGTCTCGCTGTCCTATGACTTCGAGCTTGCCGGCTACGATGCCTTGTTGCGTTCGGATTTGGTCGTCCGTGGCCCCAAGGTGTACCGGACAATCGCAAACAAGCGGCCGACCCCCACTTGGGAGACCCTGGGCGTGAAGCTCCTGCTGAGTCGCGACAACTACCAATTCGGCGCCTATATCGAGAACATCTTCGATCACCCGGCCCCGTCCAACATTGGAGATGGCGGATATGTCGGCTGGCATCACCCGAGGACGTTCGGCGTGCAGGTGAACTACAACCTGTAGCACTCAGCGTTCTGCCGAGTTAAACCTTCGCAGCCCGCACCGCACGGTGCGGGCTGTTTTTTTTTGGGCCCTTGCTCAAACCTGGTAGGAGCCATGAGTAGCCGCGCGAGCGGGTGCTTATCAGCAGTCACGGAGAATCAACGATTTTTTGACCATGACGACCTTTTGGATCAAAATGACCTGCTTCGAGCGATGAGGGTACATTGATGAAACAAGGCATTCCCGCCGCAGAGGCCAAGACGAACTTCGGCGCACTTCTGGAAAAGGTACAGCGCGAGCCGCTCATGATCTCGAAGAAAGGCCGACCCGTCGCCGTGTTGATGTCGATGGACGAGTTCGAGGCTCATCAGCGAATCAAGCTCGAGCAACTCCGCCGCGAAGTGCAGGCCGGGCTTGCGGATCTG
>JAKZUY010000056.1:0-5757 GCA_047516345.1 Dehalococcoidia bacterium
GTGCATTGTGAGCCAGCCCGACAGGTTTCCCGGCACCAGCGGCGCGCGCGGCCCTGTGCCACGCGAGAACTTGTCGAACATCTCGGGGCGGGCGGTCGAGGCAGCGCGGCCGGAGAAATCGAGCGCACGCGTGCGGCCCTCAGCCTTCACGTACACGAGTCCGACGCCGACTCCCCCCATGCCGGACATGTACGGCTCAACCACATTGAGTGTGCTCGCCACCGCAACGGCCGCATCTATGGCGTTCCCGCCCAGCCTCAGGGCGTTCAGACCGGCGTGCGTCGCCAACGGGTGGGCCGATGCCGCCATCCCCCGGCGTCCTGTCGCCGGAGCGCGTGTAGACCGCCCGTGTACTTTGTCAATGGGGAACATCTCGTTCATACGGCCCTCCGGGGCAAACTCAATCCGTTTTTGGGGCTAAGTAACTATCTCAGAACTACGCTTAAAGAATCCAATCCCGCCTCTCGCTCTGTCCAGATTCCCGTTTTCACGGGAATGACGGGGCTTTTGAGATGGTTACTAAATATGTGCCCGATCGGGGCGTGTCAGTCAGAGTAGCGGGCCAGCGCTTCCCGTGACTGCAACTTCTGTTCATCTGTACCGTACGCCATCATGTAGTGGCGTTTGTATCCCGAAGACTCCAGGCGTGAAACAAGCGAGCTGAAGTCGATTGTCCCCTCACCCGGTACCAGGTGCACCTCGTACTCGCCGGTATTGTCTGCGAGTCGCACCTCTCCGATGCGTTCCGTCCCGAACTCGTCCAGAAATCCGTCGACGCCCTCAGGCACCAGGTGGGCGTGGTTGACGGTAAAGGCCCAGCCCATTCGATTTGGCGGGACCGCGTCGAAGTACGTCCGCAATTCCGCCGCGTTGTGGGCCAGGTAATGCACCTCAGCATGTTCCGGCTCGAAGTTCAAGTTTTCTAGCAGCAGCCGCGCTCCTGTGTCGACTGCATACCTCGAAATACGCTGTAGCCTGTCTGTCGACGCCAGAACACGGGCCTTCACGTCGGACGTGAAATGGTACCCGGCATGAACAACGATCCACTCGCATCCGATCCGGTTTGCAAGGTCGATGTTGGCGCGCAGGTATTCATCGACAGCCCTTGCGACGTGCGGGGAGAACTCAGCGATGTTCACCGCAGAAAGGGTGTGCAGCCCCAAATGGATATCGTGCCGGCCGGCAAACTCCTTGATCGACCGGACGCGTCGGGACGACCAGGTGTCGATGTGGTTCGGCCCCGTGTCGGCGTTGAAATCCACGTAGTAGAAATCGTTCGCGCCCGCCCACTCAAGCGCATCCTCAAGCCGAGTCGTACCAGCGTCAAATCCAATGCGATCGGCGAGGCTCATCGTTACGAATCGTGACCTGTGGCAGCGAAATTACAAGCGCCTCACCCCGCACCGGGGCGACGCGGCGATTCTATAACATCACCATTCAATTCCCCCCGTCACGGCTGATACGCGTTCGGCAGCCTTTGTACAACTCACCGCCGGGAACAACGCCGGCGGCTTGAGACAATGCCACCTCGCCGCGGGCTCCCAACCAATGGATTCCGGCTCAGGGCTGGAATAACGGTTATGCACTGGCCTCCGTTCGCGGGCGAACGCCTCACAACGTTATACGCCGGACGGCGGGCTCCCCGGACCGCCAACAACCGCGGCCGCCTCCGCACCGGCCGCGGCCCCATCCCCCCTACTCCGAAGCATCTCGCGATACAGGACCAGGCTCGCCAAAAATGGCACAAAGTAGTGCACCGCCCGGAACAGCGCCGCTATGGCCACCGCGTCGCCGAAAGGGACACCCAAAAGCGCATAGACACCCGCCATCGAGCCCTCTTGCACCCCCAATCCACCGGGAAGCAAGGAGACCATGCCCACCGCCAGACCGATTCCGTATCCGGCAAGCAACACGCCCAGGCCCGGCGATTGCCCGACCGATTCGAAACACAGCCAAAGTGAGAGCAAAGTAATTCCGGCCTCTATGGCCAGCATCGCCGCAATAGCCGCCATTCGGCCGATATCGCCGCGCAATACCCCGATACCCTCATCGACCGTCTCGGCAAACTGAATGCCGAACTGCCTCAAGTCCCTGCCGGTCATCCGCTTGATAATCGTCGCCAGCCGGTCGATCAAGCGGCCCCTGAAGCGTCTGCCAAACAGCGCTCCGGCGGCGGCGGCGGCGAATATCGATAGGGCAGCGATCGTGCCTATCAGGGCGCCGCTGTGGATACTCCCCAACGACCCGCTGAATACGACGTAGACGACCGCGGCCAGGAACATCGACATCGCTATAAGCAGATTCACGTAGGACTGAACAAGGGAAACCGTCGCCCCCCTCGGCAAGGGGACCGCTCGACGCCCCAGGACGGCCATGCACAACATCATCCCCGCCGTGCCCCCGCCGACCACGTTTCGGCCAAGCAGTGTTGACACGTAGCCAACCTTCCAAAGCAGGAAGACCGGCGCCTGAATTTTGAACACCCGGCCGAGCGTCGCAAACCGTAAACTTATGGCAGCGTATGTAACGCTCGACGCGCCGAGCGCTATCAGCAAGGGACCCACCCGCGCGCCGGCGATGGCCTGACGGACGTCTGCCCACGCGCTGAACATGGCCGCCAACCCAACGATGAGGAGAACGATCATCACGGCGGTCAGCAGAACGCTCGTATTGAATCTGGTTCTCAAATGGGCAGCCCGGCAAAGCGTGAATTGCCAGCGGCCGATGGCTGGCGGAGTTCGGAAAACGTTTTGGTCAAGATGATGTCAGGCTTGTCACGGGGCAGGATTACCGCTCCGGTTCTCACCGCCCTTTTTATCCTCGCCGGATTATGGGCCGGATTATGGCAGGCCGACGGCGTCTTGGCACAGACCGAAGAGGATTCGCCCAGGCAGGTGATCGTCAACGAAGTGTCCGGCCCGTACGAGATCGTCGTCGCCGTTACCGGGGCTCGCTCGATTTTGGGCCCCCAACGGATGACCGTAACCGTGCGTGACGTCGCTTCGGGGGACTGGATCACCGACGCCAGGGTCTCGATATTCGGAACTCCGCCTGACGGAGGCCGACGGAACTACAGCCCAGCCCTGAATTCCCCCTTCGATCCCACGACGTATATTTCGCAGATTTCCCTCAACGAGGACGGGGCATGGATTATCGACGTCGAAGTGACGGGCGCCGCCGGACTCGTCGCTACTGCAGGCGTGCTGGAGGTCGAACCCCGGGTGAGGGGAAGCGCAAGCGTTCCCTACGGGACGGCCGTTCTGGGCCTGATCATTTTGGCCTTTGTCGGCGGCGCAGGATGGCTTGGCCTCCAATCCCGCAAAGCGATGAAGCTGCGCGAACTCGCCGCCGCCGCCGATGGTCCAGCCTCCTCCAAGAAGCCCCGCCCTACGTGAAAAACGGGCACACGCCGCATCACTGGGCCGCTAACACCGGACGCTTCCCGCGCTAGCCGGGCCCGAATCCCGCCGGTTTGTACCCAACCCCAGTGGGTCCCCGATCGGGGTCGGGGAAGACGAATGATGGCTGGTCTCGCCAAAAACCGGTGAATCGCCGGTCCTTTTGTTGCTGCGAAAATCGCGCCGCCCGTTCAGCCCGACCCGTCACTCCGCAATTCGTCCGCGTAGGTGAAAAACGCCGGCAGGCCGCCCGTATGCAGGAACACGACGGGCTCAGACATGTCGAGAGCGCCCGAGCGTACCTGGTCGATCAGCGCGGCCATGACCGTGCCGGTGTAGTTCGGGTCCAACATGATCGCGTCGGTCCGCGCGGCGAGGTGAATCGCCTCGATCACCTCCTGTGTGGGGATGCCGTACCCCTCGCCCACGTACTGATCGAGCACCGTCATGTCGGCCGCCTTAAACGTCACAGGCAGTTCGAGCAGATCCTGAATGTCCCCCGAGTGCTGGAATATGTACTCGCCGAGCGGCATGTCGTAGTTGACGGTCACCCCGGTGAATCGCCAGTCGAGCCCGAGGTTTAGCGACGTCAACATAAGCCCGCACAGGCTGCGGCCCGCCACGCCGAAGACGTGTGCCCGCTCGAGTCCCTTGGCCTCCAGCTGTTCCTGTAGTTCCAGACCGGCGCCGACGAACCCCACCATGCCCACGATGCGAGGGAACAGGTGGTCCTGCAGCAGGTACGTCTTATGGCCCTCCGCGTCCATCTGGCCTTTCAGTGAGCGGGCGTACTCGATGGCGTCGTGCGACTCCTCGTCGTCCAGCAGGTGGATTTCAGCGCCCAGCACCTGATCGACCAGCAGGTTGCCCTGAACCGGCCGCCCTTTTGCGTTCTTGAGCACGAGCACGTAACGCATGCCGAACTTGTTCGCCGCCGCCCCGGTCATACGGGCGTTGTTCGAGTGGTAGTCCATGACGTTGATCATGGCGTCGTACCCCTCGTCCCTCACGTGGGGCAACTCGTACTCGTAATGCCGCGCCTTATTGCCGCCAAATGCCAGGCCGGTCATGTCTTCACGCTTCACCAGGATCCGCGGTCCTCCCAACTCAGCGGTCAAGCGCGGCATCTCCTCCAGAGGCGTCGGAAGCGAAGCAAGCCGGGCGCGTGGAAAACTATCGATGCGCGACCTGAGTTCGGCGCGGCTCAGGGGTCCGCGTTTCGGGGATTTTATCGGTGTCATTCGATTCGTCTATCCAGCGATGGTCTTATCCATCGCTTAACTTGTGGCGCCGGGGGGACGCCGATCCTCAGGCATAGTCCGGCGGCCAAAGCTCGACGCCCAGGGCCGACTCGCACCAGCGGGCCACGGCCAACAGGCTGCCTTCCCTGAAGGGTTGACCGGCTAGTTGGACCCCCAACGGCAATCCCGATGCGCTGAGACCGGAGGGCAGGGTGATGGTGGGTAGTCCGGCGCTGGTCCAGGGGGCCTGGAACACCGGGTCTCCGGTAGTGTTCAAGTCCGCCGGCGCGGGGGCGGGGATTGTGGGCATTAAAGCCGCATCAACGGATGCCAGGGCCGCGGTCAGATCCCGGCGGAACTCACGGCGCAGGCGCTGCGCCTGTACGTAACTCAGCGCGGGCGCCAGCATACCCTTTTCGATGCTGGAGCGGATTCCCGGACCGTACTCGTCGGCCCGTTCCCGGAAATACTCCTCGTGGAAGGCCGCGGCCTCGACGTTGCTCACGATGCTCTGGCTGGCGTGGGCGGTGGCAAAACTGTCGGGCAAGCCGATTTCTTCGATGATCGCCCCGGCCGCAGCCAGTTTTTCAGCCGCCGCGTCCGTATGCTCACGCACCTCGGCTGTGGATCGGTCGTAGAAGAAGTCACGGATAATGCCGATGCGGGGCGGACGGTCCAGCGCATTCATCTGCGCCAGGTAGTCCGGGACGGGTTCCGCCGCGGAACCGCCGTCCTGCGGGTCGTGGCCGGCCATCGCTTGCAGCATGACTGCGGCGTCGGCGACGCTGCGGACCAGAATCCCGACCGTGTCCAGGGACCAGCTGAAGGGCACCACTCCGCGGCGGCTGATGCGGCCGTAGCTGGGCTTCAGCCCGACTATCCCGTTGTAGGCGGCGGGCCGGCAGACGGAGCCAGCGGTCTGGGAACCCAGCGCTGCGGCGCACATTCCGGTTGAAACCGCCACGGATGACCCGCTACTGGAGCCGCCCGGCGTGTGGGCCGGGTTCCAGGCGTTGCGGCTGCGCGAGGGGTCGCCTGCTGCGAACTCGGTGGTGACGGCCTTCCCCAGGATTATCGCTCCGGCTTCCTTGAGCTTCGCGACGCAGGTGGCGTCGTAG
>JAKZUY010000057.1:0-12626 GCA_047516345.1 Dehalococcoidia bacterium
TTAGATTCAACTTTCGCTTTTGCCCTTGGCCTAGTTTTTAGGGTGACAGCGAAGTCGGTGAATCAGCGAGCTTAAGTCAAAAGCTGCTGCTGTCACTCCCGGCTGGCCTCCGGAAGTGATAGCCGCTGCCGAGAGGTCCCACCTAGTGCCCCACGTAACCTCATTGCGCTGTCGCGAATGCGGCCGCGACTACCCTGTTGAACCGAGTTACGTCTGCGACTATTGCTTCGGCCCGCTTGAAGTTGCCTACGACTACGATGCCGTCGGCAAGTCCATCAGCCGCGAGAGCATAGAGAGCGGTCCGCAGACGATTTGGCGATACGACGATCTGCTGCCGGTGAGCCGGCAACACGCAGTCGATATCGGGGCCGGTATGACCCCGTTGCTTCGTTCGACGAACTTCGCGCGTGAACTGGGCCTGAACAACGTTTGGCTCAAAAACGACGCTGCCAACCCCACCTGGTCTTTCAAGGACCGGGTCGTGTCGGTCGCGGCGACCAAGGCGCAGGAGTTCGAGTACGACGTGCTTGCTTGCGTGTCGACCGGAAACCTGGCAGGGGCAACGGCCGCACATGGCGCCAAGGCCGGCATGGAGACGTTGGTGTTCGTCCCGGGCGACCTGGAGCCCGGCAAGATAATCGGCGCCGCGGTGTACGGCCCAACCCTGGTCGCGGTGAACGGAAACTACGATCAGGCGAACCGACTGTGCAGCGAACTGAGCGATGATCGGCGTTGGGCCTTCGTGAATATCAATATGCGCCCCTACTACTCGGAGGGCAGCAAGACCCTTGGATACGAGATCGCCGAGCAACTCGGCTGGAAGGCGCCGGACCACATCGTCGTTCCGGTCGCTTCCGGTTCGATGCTCACCAAGGTCTGGAAGGGCCTGAAGGAGTTTGCGAAGCTCGGGCTGATCGATGGCCTGAATACGAAGATGCACATCGCCCAGGCGGCCGGATGCGCGCCAGTATCGCAGGCGTTTCTGGATGGCAGGACCCACGCTCGTCCGGTCGTGCCCAACACCGTGGCGAAGTCTCTTGCCATTGGTGACCCTGCGGACGGGTACTACTCGATCGGCATCGCGAAAGAATCGGGCGGAACGGCAGTCATCGTGCCCGAACCGGAGGTTGTGGAGGGGATGAAGTTCCTCGCCGACACCGAGGGTCTCTTCACAGAGACGGCGGGCGGTGTGACAGTGTCGGCGCTGCGCATACTGGCGAGGGACGGCGTGATAAAGCCGAATGAGTCCGTCGTTGCCCTGATCACCGGCAACGGGCTGAAGACCCTCGAACTGATGGAGCCGTACCTGTCACCCGTGACCATCGACGCTACGGTCGAGTCGTTCGATGCCAACATTGTGGGCCGGATGAAGCAGCGCCAATCGGCTTGAGGGGTTGGCGCGCTCCGTCCTCGTTTCGGACGCATCGGCCATGTTGAGCATTATCGGCGCCGGCCGGCGCGTTATCATGTTCAAGATGAAATTTGACCACCGGACAACAATTCGTAAGACCGGCATTTGGTCCCGCAATTGAAAGGGCTTTTGTACATGGCAATCAAGGTAAAAATTCCGACCCCCCTCAGGCGGCTAACCGGCAACCAGTCAAGCGTGAGCGCTGAAGGCGGGACGGTCAGTTTGATGATCGACTCGCTGGACGGCACGTTTCCCGGGATCAAAGCGCGGCTTTGTGAGGAGTCGGGGGAGTTGCGCCACTTCGTGAACATCTACGTCAACGGTGAGGACGTTCGGTACCTTGACGGACTCGAAAGCCAGGTGACCGAAGGCGACGAGGTGAGCATCGTCCCTGCGGTGGCTGGCGGCCGCTAAATTCCGCCAGTTTTACTGGTCGCGGCGTTTATTGGGAAATCGGCGGGCTAAGACGGCCGCGACCGGAGCGTGTCCCCTAATCGGCAAGGACTTCTCCGATAGCCTCTCGGACCACTGATTCCGGCACGTCTCGTCTGGTAGTGGCCTTTCCCGGCCCTTCCAGCAGAACCCATCGAATCGAACCGCCTCGGGACTTCTTGTCCGAGCGCGTAGCTTCGATGACGTCGTCTACAAAAATCCCCGACGCCTTCACCGGTAGACCGTAGCTGAGCAGGATCGCTCGATGACGTTCGACGAGGTCGCTGTCGATCATGTTTAGCCGGCAGGCGATGCCCGCTGCCGCCATCATGCCGACGCTGACCGCCTCGCCATGCAGGAAATGCCCATACTCAGTGATCGCCTCGAGCGCGTGGCCGACGGTGTGGCCGTAGTTCAGCAGTATCCGATCGTCACCGGTCTCGAACTCGTCGGCCGCGACGACCTCTCCCTTGATCGCGACGCTGCGCCGTATTGCGGCGACGGCGTCTTCGCCCTTGAGGGCCATCATGTCGCCGGGATTGGCTTCAAGGGTTTCCAATAACTGCTCGTCGAGTATCAGTCCGCCCTTGATTGCTTCCGCCCAACCCGACGCCAATACACGCCTCGGCAGAGTGTCGAGGTAGTCGATGTCCGCGAGAACTAGCCGCGGTTGGTGGAACGCGCCTACGAGGTTCTTTCCGGCCGGCAGGTTTACCGCAACCTTGCCGCCTATCGACGAGTCGACCATCGCCGCAAGCGTGGTCGGGACCTGTACGACCGCCACACCCCGTAGCCAGGTGGCGGCAACATAGCCTGCGAGGTCGCCCATCACTCCACCTCCCATGGCGACCACGACATCGCCTCGCTCGGCGTGCATGTCAGCCAGCCATCCGTACATCCTGGCCGCGCTGTCGAGGTTCTTGGCAGATTCTCCCGATGGAACAGCCAACATGTGCGTTTCGAAGCCGCCGGTCTCTATGGCCTCCTGAGCCAATCTGGCTGAGTTCGGGAACAAGATGCTATCCACAATGAGGAACGCCCTGCCCTTCAGTCCGGCCCGATTCAATTCAGCGCCGAAGGTCTGAACGACGCCGCGGCCCACAACTACTCGGTAATCCCCCTGGGAGGCGGTAACTACGGCTGCCAGGTTCCGGTCGTTTGGATCATTCAATGCCCTGGGCTCCCTGGTACGTGTGCCATGCGTTGGCAATGTCAAGCGCCACGTCGGCGTGGGCCCTGATGTCGGTGTCGATAGTGAAATCTGCCTGAGAGTAGGAGCTCTCGCGTTGGCTCAGCAACCTGCGGATCCGCTCCACGGGCGCGTCATCCCCCAGCAGGGGCCGAAGGGCCCGGGTGCGTTTTTTTCCGTAGGCCAGGCGCTGGTGAATCATCTCAGGGCTGGCCGTCAGCCGGACGATGATCCCCGTTTCCTGCATGAGTTTCCGGTTGGATGGGTCTACCGGCACCCCGCCTCCTGTGGCGATAACCTGGCGGGAACCACCGGAAATATCCAGCAGCACTCCTCTTTCAATATCCCGGAATCGCTCCTCGCCGTCGTCTGCGAACACCTGTGGGATCTGTTTACCCGCACGCTGCTCGATCAGATCGTCGGTATCCACAAAGGCCCAACCGAGTTTGTTGGAGGCCAACCTTCCGGACACCGACTTGCCTGCGCCTGAAAATCCTGTCAGGTAGATGTTTGCTTTTGCTGGCATCGCAGTTGCTCAGGAAACTGGGGTAGCGGGATGGCTGAAAAGACTAACGCCTGGAGCGGCTTGACCGGTACGTCCTGGTGGCTACGGAGTCACCGGACTTTCAGGGTTGCCGAAGGCGCTGAGTGACTCGATGTAGGCGCGGTAGTTCCTGCCGATCTCAGCGAGACTGTCGCCGCCGAACTTCTCGAGGAACGCATCGGCGAGGACGAGCGCCATCATCGCCTCTCCGATGGGGCAAGCGCGCGGAACCTGGCAAATGTCACTGCGATGGTAGGCGGCTTCGACCACTTCACCGGTGTTTATGTCTACGGACGGCAGTGGCGCGGTCATCGTGGCGATCGGCTTGATTGCCACTCTCGCGACGATCGGCTCCCCGTTCGACATGCCGCCCTCGATGCCGCCGGCGTGATTCGACAAGTGGCTGAACCGCCGCGGGTCCTCGGGATCGGGGATCAACACGTCCTGCACTTCCCTGCCCGGTCGCTGTGTATTGGCAAAACCGGCGCCGATCTCCACCCCCTTCACCGCGTTAATGCTCATCATCGCCTGAGCGAGCCTCCCGTCGAGCTTGCGGTCCCAGTGGACGTGGCTGCCCAGTCCCACCGGAACGCCTGTCGCGATGACCTCGATTACGCCGCCGATCGTGGTTCGGGCTGCCTTGGCGCGGTCGACCTGCTCTTTGAAGGCGATGTCGGCCGACTCATTCGCGGCTCGCACTTCAGAACCCTCGACCGCTTCCCAATCGGGTATTTGGCCTGCGGGTGAGTCTAGCTTGGCGCCGCCTATGGAGACGGTGTGGGCGTGTATCGCAATTCCGAACTCTTCGCACAGTTTTCTGGCGACAGTTGAGGCAGCGACGCGGGCTGTGGTCTCCCGTGCGCTCGACCTTTCGAGCACGTTCCGCAGGTCGTGGTGGCCGTACTTGAGCGCTCCTGGGAAATCTGCGTGGCCCGGTACCACTCGAGTGTGCACCTTACGGTCGACGTCTTCACCCACCGGCCCGACAGACATGGCGTCGGCCCAGTTGACGAAATCCCGGTTTTCGATCCACATGGAGATCGGTGAGCCGAGCGTGACTCCGTGGCGGACACCGCCCAGAATTTCGGCCCTGTCTTTTTCGATCTTCATGCGGCCGCCGCTGCCGTAGCCTCGCTGGCGGCGCGCCAAGTGCTCCTCGATGTACTCTTCGGTAATCGTCAAACCTGCGGGCACCCCCTCGACGACGAGAGTCAGCCCTCGTCCGTGGGATTCGCCGGCGGTCAAGAATCTCAGCATGGTTACTCAGGCCGTCGCAGTTTGCATCGCGGGCACAGCGCCGTTGGGATGTCGGATGCGCAGTTCGCCGCGGGCAAGCCGTCGAATTGGTGGGTGTGTTCGCCCTAGTTTGGCGTTCAGGCCCCTCTGGTAGCTCTAGCTATCGCCTCGAACATCACATCGACAGGGGCATCACGCCCGGTCGCCAGTTCGAAGCCTTCGACACCCTGTAATACAAGCATTGACTGGCCCCCGGCTACTGCCCCGCCGGCCCGCTCGACCTCCCGCAGGAACGGCGTCATGGGTGGTGCGTAGACAGCATCGTATGCCAGCGAGTCGGCTGAAACCAACTCAGCGGTCACAGGAGTTTCGCTGGCAGCGTCACCTCCGGCCATGCCCATGGAAGTCGCGTTGACGAGGAGATCGGCATAGGGGACGACGTCGGCGAGCTCATCCCGGCCGAGGCCGATGGGATTTGGCTTGAATCGGCCATCAGCCAGATCCGCAGCGAGTTGGCGAGCGCGGCCGGGTGTGCGATTGGCGATGGTCAATTTCGTGACGCCTGCCGTCCGCAGTCCGTGGACGATAGCCCGCGCTACGCCGCCAGCGCCGAACACCACTGCTGACTTGCCGGCCGGATCGAAGCCTGCCATCTGCCTTAACGCCCGAAGGAAACCCGGCGAGTCAGTGTTGTAGCCGATCAGTGTCCCGTTTCGATTCATGATCCAGTTGACCGCGCCGATCAACTTGGCGGTTTCGTCGATCTCGTCCACAAGGGCCATAACTGCCTGCTTGTGAGGAAGTGTCACGCATCCTGCGAGGAACGACTCCGCCCGCCACGACGAGATGGTCGCCTCCAACTCGGAAGGCGGGGTGGGCCATGCGCTGAATGTGGCGTCGATGCCAAGGTGGTCGAGGCCGGCCTGTTGAAACACTGGCGACAGCGTGTGCCCCAGGGGATATCCGATGATTCCCATTGACTTGGTCATTAGCGCCTCTTTTTGCCGTCGGGTTGATTAGTTGGGTTCAGACAGGCGATTGCCACTTCGCGGTCAGATCGACGAGTTACCAGGCGACCTGGCAAACTCCCGTGTTCGATAACATGCCAACTGACCGGTCTTACCGTCACTATCGATTAACAATACCAGTTCGGCATGGTGGCATCGGTGAATTTAAGGTCGTCTGGTTGCCTGACGAATTGGGGATGCAGCCCATTGGACATTCCCCCAAAGTTCATCGGCGCCTGCTGGCGAGATAGGCCTCCAGGATCACGGCTGCTGCAGCTGAGTCGAGGCGGCCCCGGTTCCTGCTGGCGCGGACCCCTGCATCTCGCAGTTTCGCCGCCGCTTCGACCGTCGATAGACGCTCATCCCATGTCGATATTGGTGTCGAGGTCGTTCGTTTGAGTTGATCGCAGAACTGGAGCACTTTGCGGGCCTGTTCGCCGCGGCGGCCATCCATGCCCAACGGGAGGCCGATCAGGATGGCCGTGACGTTCCAGTCTTTGGCCGTTGTAGCGACTGCCGACAGATCGGCGGATCCGCCCACCCGTATCAGCGCTTCAATCGGGGTCACGACCGTTCCGGAAGGGTCGGAAATGGCCAATCCCATGCGAGCGTCGCCGAAATCGACCGCAAGCACGCGCCCGCAGGGACTACCTATTTCGGTTCTCCTGACGAGTTTGCTGCTTCCTCGATCACACCGCGCGCCCCCGCAAACGCATCATCGAGTTTCGAGGAATCGCGCCCACCCGCCTGCGCCAGATGCGGACCGCCACCACCGCCGCCGCCCATAATCCGTCCCAACTGGCGCACGATCTGGCCGGCGTGCAACCCCTTGCCCACGAGGTCTTTCGTCACCATGACCATGATCAGGGGCCGGTCGTCGAACACCGCGCCGAGGACGGCTATCCCTGTTCCCATGTGGGTCCGCATGCTGTCCGATGCGCGGCGCAGCGCGGCCGAGTTCGAGGCCGGAATCCTTCGCACTTCTACCGGCACGTCGATGTTGTCGCAAGCCACGGTGAACTGTTGGCCCGAAGAGTCCGTTGATCGATCGCCGAGACTGGCGGCCAGTATTTCGTCTTCAAGGGCGGCCACGCGTTTACGATAGTTGTCCACCTCATCCAACAGGGTCTGAGTGCGGTTTACAAGTTGGTCGACGGGTGCGCTGAGTGAAGCTGACAGGCTATCCAGAACGTCAGAAACCTCCGATATCGCCTCCTCGGCGCCAATCCCGGTGAGGGCCTCCATTCGCCTGACTCCTGCCCCGATTCCGGACTCCGACGTGATCATGAATGCGCCGATGCCACCCGTATGGTCCATATGGGTTCCACCGCATAGTTCGAAACTCCACGGGTGATCGATTCGAACTGTGCGGACTTCGTTGTCGTAGGTATCGCCGAAGAAGGCCAACGCGCCGTCGTCGATGGCCTTGCTGTAGGTCGTGTGATGGATATGAACGTCGGCGTTTGCCCGAATTTTCTCGTTGACCCGATCCTGCACCGCCCTGATTTCGGCCTTGCTAAGCGGGCTCATGTGGGTGAAGTCGAACCGCAGGCGGTCCGGCGCCACGAGTGATCCGGATTGACGCACGTGGAGGCCGACGATCTCTCGCAGCGCGGCGTGGAGCAAGTGGGTGGCGGTATGGTTTCGCCGAATCTGCTCACGCCGTTCGTAGTCGACCGCGGCCGTCACCGTGTCGCCGACCCGCAACTCGCCCTCGTTGATATGGGCGTGGTGGACGGCCAAACGCGCATACGGGGACTGCGTGTCGTTAACCGTGATGTCTGCGTTGGCGCTCGTGATGCGTCCGGTGTCCCCAATTTGTCCGCCCTTTTCGGCGTAAAAAGGGGTTTCGCGCAAAACCACTTCTACGTCCTCGCCCATTGACGCAGAATGGACCAGCACGCCGCCTTTAATCATGCCGATCACGACCGACTCGGCAGTTGTCCCCTCGTATCCGAGGAATTCTGTGTAGTCGACACCCAATTGCTCGTATATTCGCCTCTGCTCGGCATCGCCGCTGAAACCGGCGGACGCTGCCCTTGCCCTCTCCCGTTGCCGGTCCATCTCCGCGTTGAAACCGTTCTGATCGACGGCCATGTTGCGTTCAGCAAGCAACTCCGTGGTCACTTCGAGCGGGAATCCGTACGTGTCGTACAGCAGGAAGGCTTCGCGTCCGGTGATTTCACGGGACCAGTTCATTAGGGAATCTCTTGCAGTCGCAACCTCGCTCGACTGTTTCCCCGGCCCGCCCGCGTCGTCTATGGCGTTGCGAAACCCGGCGATGCCCGATTTTGCCGCTTCCGTCGCGGCGCGAATTCCTGTGGACGCGGCGTCTTCTCTCGAACGGGAATCGGATCCGGTGGAAAACACGTCGGCATGGCTGTCGGCGGTATCGGACTCGCGTTCCATGGCGTCGATCAGGCGCGCCACTTTCTCGGCGTTATCTACCCTGTACCGGATCATGCCGCCCAATACGGACGTGCCGAACTCAAGCGTTCTTGCGAAATTGTTCTCTTCAAATTCGAGCGTGCGCTTGATGAACGGGAAGTTGCTCTTCAGTTCCGGGTAGGTGTCGCCCAAGGTCTCAGCTACGATGTCGGCCACGACTGCGAGCACGGGCGATTCGAGTTCGAGCGATCTGCCGAAGAGCATGCCCCGCCGGATAAGGCGGCGTAACACGTAACCCCTGCCGGTGTTGCCCGGGACGACGCCGTCGCCTATCAAGAACGATGCGGAACGGGCGTGTTCTGCGACCACCCTGATCGCCTTTTGCACCTCGCCGCCCTGCCCCATCGAGCATCCGGACAACTCTTCGACGCGCTTCACGATCGGAAGGAATACGTCGGACTCATACGGCGAATCGACACCCTGTATTGCGCAAATGGTTCGTTCGAGTCCCATTCCGGTGTCGATGTTGTTCTTGGGGAGCGGGATATCGTTGCCGTCGAGGTCCCGGTAGTACTGGGTGAACACGAGGTTGTAGAGCTCGATGAAGTCGTCGTGGATGTTTGGCCCCCACGTCGTGCCCAGGGCGGGGTCGTCATCAGACGGTACCGCCGCCATATCGCCCCGATAGAGATGTATTTCGCTACAGGGTCCGCAGGGTCCTTCCGTTCCGGCCGGTCCCCACCAGTTCTCGGATGCGCCAAACCGGTAGATTCGGCCGGCGGGTACGCCCAGCTTCAACCAGATCTGTTCGGCGGCATCATCGTCTTCGTAGATCGTTATGTACAGCCGTTCCGGGTCGAAACCGAGCGCATCGGTCATCAACTCCAGCCCCCACTCGCAGGCCTCTTCCTTGAAATAATCCCCGAAACTGAAGTTGCCCAGCATCTCAAAGAGGGTCATATGTGTGGCGTCGCCCACCTCTTCGATATCGGTGGTTCGAAAGCTCTTTTGGACCGTAGTGATGCGTTTTCGCGGCGGTTCGAGTTCGCCGGAGAAGTACGCCTTGAACGGGGCCATACCGGCGTTTGTGAGCAGGAGTGTTGGGTCTGCCGCGGGGATGAGAGATGCTGACGGCATGCGGAGATGTCCGCGGTCTTCAAAGAACCGCAGGAACGTCTCTCGCAAGTCTTGCGCAGTTATCACGTGTGTTTGTTCCTGGGCCTCATGCGGCACGTCGTCCGCACGGATAGCCAATTTTCGCCGGCCCAGGCCGCAACGGTCTGGTTTGCCCGTGCCGGGCCTGGCCGGATTTGGATTTGGGCTCAGAATCCAGTTTAGAAACCGTTGAAGCAGCGTGTCAAAGTGAAAAGGGATTTTTGCGGTCTGGCCGTCGTCGGGGTCTTGGGCCGTGACGTGGCCGTCGCTGCATTACTAATCCGTTGTTTCCTCAATCCGTTGGCGTTGATCGCCCTCCCGCGTCGTATTCGCCGCGAGCGCCAATTGGGCGAGGGCGATCTCGCGATCTTCGGGCGACATCATCCCGGGCTGCACGAACTCGTCAACCGTTGGGACGGGCTCAACTTTCGGCACTTCGGAGTCCCATGGCAGACGGGCCTGATCGACACCCCAATACAGGGTCTGATGCGGGAACGGTATCTCAATGCTAGCGGCGTCGAACTCTCGTTTGATCCGTAGGTGAAGCTCGCCGGAGATCTCCCACTGTTTGAGCGGTTTGCAGTCCCCGACCATCTTGATGGTTATCGCCGAGTCGTCGAATGAGTTGACCCGGAGTACCTGCGGCGGTGTGATGATCAGCAGGCCGAAGTAGGCATCGTGTGACAGCTCGTCGCCGATGCGGTTCAGAATTTCAATGACGCGCTCGAGGTTTTCCTTGTACGCGACACCGACGTTTATGTTCACCCGGGACCAATACTTGGTGAAGTTGGTTGTGATGGACACCTCACCGTGCGGAATGACGTGAACCTTGCCGTCGAGGTCTCGCAGCACGGTTCGGCGCATGTTTATGGATTCGACGAGGCCGGCGATGCCCGCGATCTGGACCACGTCACCTTGCCGGTACTGGTTCTCCCAGAGAATGAAGACGCCATTGATCATGTCTCGAACGAGGTGTTGGGCGCCAAAACCTACGGCGATGCCGGCGATACCAAAGCCCCCAAGGATCGGGCCGATGGGTACCGACAGTTCTGTCAGGACCATGAATATGACGATAATAAGAACAAGGAAATTCGCAGTGCCGACGAACACAGCCGAGAGTGTTTCGGACCGCTTTGCCATCTCCTCACGATCGTCGGCCGTCTGCTGACCGAAGTTCGTGGATTTCGCCAACCGCGGCAGCCACCGCTTCAAGAGCCTGGATACCACCCATCCCATGAAGATGATTAGTCCAATTCGGGCACCGTCGGTAAGGAACCATGAGCCGACTGCTCTCCCCACGTTCTGCAAAACCCCAATTGCCGGGCCGACTTCCTGGCCAAGTACGTGCAAGATTCCGAGAACTGCCGCGAGCGCCAGCATCCCGCCTGTGACGACATCGGATAGCAGAATAGCGACCGATCTGATCGTCCCTCCGATGTCGGATGGGGTGTCGAACTCTTGCAGCGCATCGGCTGCCCAATCCAGGCGCCGCCGGATGAATAATCGCAACAGGAACCAAACGGTAATTGCCCCGAGGGCGATCAAAATTGCCCAGATGCCCATGTCGGCCAGCCAGGCGAGAAATGTGCCATCGGCCGGATTGCCGAACAGTTCACGAAGCATTTGGTTCACGATGGCGGTCGCCTGAACTCAGCGTAGGTGTCAATATCCGCGGCTGTTCGGCAGCAATGTGCCCGCCAGCTCACTGTTTTCGAGGAGGGGGGACCGCATGAGGTTAGTACCCGGCGCGACTTCAGTCTTCACGTTTTTCCCACAACGTGGCATACGGCCCACCCTGGCCGCTGATGAGTGCGCCGAGGTTCAACTTAGTCGACTCCTGCTCGGCGGCGCGTTGGCGTCCAATAAGGTCGAAGATCATGCCAGACAGGTCATCTAGCTGGCTTCTGGACAGGCGCTCCCCGAACAGATCGTCGGCGATTTGCCTCACCTGTTGGCGATCGATTCGCAGGAGGCCGCCGGCGAAGAACAGGACACCGACGCTGGCGGCCTTCCCCAGCGCTTGTTTATCCACATCCTGACTGATCAGCCCCAGAATGTTTCTTATCGCATGGGTCCGTACTAGATCCTCGACCTTCCCGGGAATCCCGATTAATCCCAGGAAACCTTTCTCCCGTCGCCGGACGGCGCGGCTGAATTCTTCCTCAAGCGCGTCTGCAAAATCGCCGCCTGCGACGTCCGTGAGGTCCAGCGAGTGGATCATTGGCCGCCCTTGTAACTGTGACCGGGTGTCCACCGCTACGAATTCGGCCAAATTGGGAAACACGACCAACGTGATTTCGGTGTTCTTGTTTGACGACTGATTAAACATTGTGGTGCGGTCAACGGGTTCAGCCCGCGCCGTTTGGGCGACGGCTAGCCTGAGAACAAGTCCTTTAGCTTGTCGAAGAACGACCGGCCCCGTCCCCTGCGGAAGCGGTCCCAGTCCATTTGAGCCGAACCGGAACGCGACAGGTTGGCCATTCGCTTTTTCATTACTTCCTTGATGAGTGCGTCTTCGCCTTGATCGAGCCAGAATCCGGCGTCGGCCGGGCAGGCTTCAAGTTCGAGGTTGTAGCCCCGGTATCGGAAGCGGGTCATGTGTCCGTCGCAGTGTGGGCACACATGTTCCACGGCTTGTTCGCCGTATCGCCGCTGTCCCTTGACCATGTCCGCACTGAAGTGTTTGTCTTCGAGCGATTCAAGCTCTTCGAGGGAAATCCAGGAACCGTCGCACTTCGGACACTTTTTTGACGGCTGTCCGGCAAGTTTCGAGTCTGCGAGGGCGGAATCGTCGATGGGGCATGTGAGTGTTTTCATGGCGGTCAAGTCGATTGCGGGTTTATGCCCGGGTCGTTGATGGCGAGAGACATGTGAATAATACTGCGCGTAGGTCGCCCGCGTGGAGACGGAGTTGACGCCTCACCCGCATGCCCTCATTCCATTCGTCTTCCCAACATGTCTTCAATCCGTTCGTCTTCCCCGACACCGATCGGGGAACCACAGGGCGGTCTGGATCCCCGTTTTCACTGGAACGACAGGGTTTACGTGCTAGTGGATCGGAGGATCCAGCCTTATGAGGCAGGCCCCTAGAGCTGCCTTAAATGAGGGTCGAAGCGGTCCCGTAGCCAGTCCCCCAGGAAATTCATCGCGAAGACCGTCAGGAATATCGCCATCCCGGGGAAGAATGTAATCCACCACTCGACGCTGATGTATGACCTCCCCTGCGCCACCATCAGGCCCCACTCGGCCGTCGGCGGCCGGATG